>JBCDKU010000059.1:0-16641 GCA_038746265.1 Planctomycetota bacterium | reverse complement strand
GCGGGACGCCTGTGCCACCTGCGCGAAGAGCGTCAGCCGGCCCACGCCTCGATCACCCGCCCCGCCCACAACCCCGGATCCGTCGCCCCCGCATCAATCCAAACAGATCCCGGCGTCGCCCGAAGCCGGCGGAGCCATGTCCGCTGGTTCTTCGCGAACCGGCGGGTCTCGATCTTGATCTGCTCGACCGCCTCGTCGAGCGTCCAGCCGCCCGCCAGGTGCCGCGCGAGCTGCTTGTAGCCCAGCCCCGCGCGGGCCTGCTCGCCCAGACGCCCCGCCTCGACCAGCCCCCGCGTCTCCTCGAGCAAGCCCTGCTCCATCATCTGCTTCACCCGCGCGTTGATCCGCCGGTTGATCGCCTCGGTGGGCCAGTCGAGCCCGACCAGCAGCGCATCATCGCGCGCCGACTTCTCCCGGTCCCACTGCTGCTGCAGTTCCGAGATCGGCGTCCCCGTCTGCCGATAGACCTCGAGCGCGCGCACCGTCCGGCGATCGTCGTTCGGATGGATCCGACCAGCCGCGACCGGATCGACGCGCTCCAACTCCTCCCGAAGCTCCGCCAGCGGCCGCCCCTGCAACTCCGCCCGCAACGCCTCGTCCGGCTCGGGCCCCTGGAAGAGCCCTTCGAGCAGCGCCTTGATGTAAAAATGCGTCCCGCCCGCCACGATCGGAACGGCCCCACGCGTCCGGATCTCCGCGATCGCGTCCTCCGCGAGCCCGAGCCAGTCGTGCACCGTGAACCGCTCCGTCGGCTCGACCACATCGAGCAGGTGATGCCGCACGCTCGCCTGCTCCTCCCCGGTCGGCTTTGCCGAACCGATATCGAGCCCCCGGTAGACCTGCATCGAGTCGGCCGAGATCACCTCACCCGATCGGCCGCGCGCTGCCAGCGCGTGCGCGACCTCGACCGCGAGCCGCGACTTCCCGCCCGCCGTCGGGCCCGCGATGATCAGGAAGCGATCCACGGTCGAATCTAGCGCGTCTCGTCGGGCTTGCCGAGGTTCACGCGCTCGCGGTTGGCGTACGCGGTGTCCCGCAGCACACCCCGCAGCGGGATCGAGCCGTCCTCGGTGCTCGGGAACATCCGCCGGATGAAGAACACCGCGTCGAGCTGCGCCGACCAGTCCGCCGCGAGCGTCAGCTCGAACTGCCCCTCGTCGCCCTGCCCACGCATCACGACCTCGACACCCGTGAGCTTGCTGGGTCGCACACCCGCCAGATCACCCTCGATCTCCGCGAACGCGAACGGTTGCTTCAGCTCCGCGAGCTGCGCCTCGATGCTCCCGGGCTTCGACGCGGGCAGGGGCTCGGGCAAACCGTCCGCCCGGCCCGTCGTCCCCTCGTGTGAGGTGAACCCGATGGTGTAGACCTCGTCGCCCAGCGCCTCGTTCCAGATCGAGCCCGCGGTGATCGCGTCCGCGATCGCGATGGGCCGGGGCTTCGCGGTGATCGCGTCGGGCTGCGCCATCGCCGTCCAGCCCTCGCACCACACGATCATCTTGCGATCGGGGAATCGCTCGGTCGCGAGCCACACAAGATGATCCCCCATCCGCTGCTGCCGCTCGTTCTGCGACGACATCACCGAGCGGTCGTCCGCGAGCGCCGTCATCCGCCGCTCGAAGTCGCTCAATCGGTCTTCCAGCGCCCGCTTCCAGAACAGCGCCTGCTCCGGCTCGTTGCCCGCGGCCTTCGCCGCTTCTGCGAGCGCCGGGGCGTCGGTCGCGTACGCCTCGACCACCGAGGTCAGCTCGAGCCACGCGTCCACAACCAGATCGTCATCGCCCGCCGCGAGCGCGCGCTCCGCGACGTCGATCCGCTCGGTCGCGCCCACGATCTGGTCCGCGTCCCACACGCCCGGCGCGAACTCCGTCAGGTACCGGCGGATGTCCGCCGAGAACGGGTCCCGCATCGCGCCGAGCGAACTGACCGGATCGAGCCCCGCGAGCCGCAGGGGGTCGTCGCCGAAGTAGCTGAGCCACGCCAGTTCAAAGACCGGCATCGCGTGCCCCGAGAGCGCCCAGCGGTTATCGACGCCCACCTGCAGCGCGTCGCGGAGGTCGCCGCCCTCCAGGAAGACCTGGTCCATGTGCCAGACCTCGAAGAAGCCCGACTCGAACACGACCAGGTCGTACCCGTGCTCCTCCCAGAGCCACCGCACCAGCCGCGACTTGGCGAGGATCGACGCCCCGTCGCCCGCCGTCGCCTCGGCCAGCACCACCACCCGGGCGTCGCCGATGGCTTCCTTGATGGGCCCCAGGTCCGCGTACCGCGTGTCGCCCGACTCGATCGAGCGGATCGGGTACACCGTCTGCCCGAGGGCCACGCCACAGAACCCGGCACAAAGCCCGATCGTCACCGCCGCCGCCACCGTCCGAAGTCGCTCCATGTCCCCAACCTACCGGCGGGAACGGATTTGGTCACGCCCCTTCCTACGATCTGGCGTGCCGATCCCCAGAGTCGCCATCGTGGGCCGCCCGAACGTGGGCAAATCCAGCCTCCTGAACCTGATCGCTCGGGAGCGGATCTCGATCGTGGACCCCACGCCGGGTGTCACGCGCGACCGCGTCACGGTCACCGTGGACCTCCAGCACCCGACCAACGACGGGCCCCTCAAGCCCATCGAGCTGACCGACACGGGCGGGTTCGGCGTCTACGTCGCCGAGGGCGGCCGCTTCGACGAGGTCGGGGCCGACCTCGCGTCGCTGACCGACGACATCGAGCACCAGATCGCCGAGGCGGTCTCGAGCGCCGACCTGATCCTCTTCGCGGTCGATGTCCAGGCCGGCATCACGCCCCAGGATCAGGAGATCGCCCGCCTGCTCCGCGAGCAGAAGCTGGGCAGCCGCGAGAAGCCCGACACCCTCACGCCCGTGATGATCGTCGCGACCAAGACCGACAGCCAGAAGTGGGAGCCCGATGCTTACGAGCTCGCTGCCCTCGGCTTCGGCGAGCCCATCCTCGTCAGCTCCAAAACCAACTACATGCGGCGGGACATGCTCGACCGCCTCTACGAGTCCGTCCCCGCGTGGTCGCCCACCGCCGCGGACCCCGACGAATCGCACACGGACCTGCGCATCGCGATCGTCGGCAAGCGCAACGCCGGCAAGTCCACGCTCGTCAACGCCCTTGCTGGCCAGCCGCGGGTGATCGTCTCCGAGATCGCGGGCACGACCCGCGACGCGATCGACGTCCGCGTCGAGCTCTCCGAGGACGTCTCGGAAGACCTCGCGGGCCGGTCGATCACGCTGATCGATACCGCGGGCCTCCGCCGCAAGAAGAGCTTCCAGGATCAGATCGAGTGGTACGCCTTCGACCGCGCGCAGCGGGCGATCGCGCGGGCCGACGTGATCCTGATGCTGATCGACGCCACGACCGACATCAGCCAGGTCGACGAGCAGCTGGGCCAGCTCGTGGTCGAGAGCCACAAGCCCGTCGCGCTCGTCGTCAACAAGTGGGACCTCGTCCGAGGTCGCAAGAACCAGAAGGGCCAGCCGATCAGCCCACCGGACTACGAGAAGTACGTCCGCAAGGAGCTCAAGGGCCTCGAGTTCGCGCCGATCGCGATGATGAGCGCGAGCGAGCTGCTCAACGTGGGCGAGGTGCTCGAGCTCGCGTTCGAGCTGCACGACCAGGCGTCGGCGCGCATCGGCACGGGCGAGCTCAACCGCGCCCTCAAACGCATCCTCGAGAAGCACCACCCCGCGAGCGACAACGGCAAGTACGGCCGCGTCTACTTCGCGAGCCAAGTCAAGACCAACCCGCCGACGCTGGTGCTCGTTGTCAACCGGCCCGAGCTGTTCAACAACACCTACCAGCGCTACCTGATGAACCGCATCCGCGAGCAGTTCCCCTTCCCCGAGGTCCCGATCCGCATGGTGCTTCGGAGCCGCAAGCGGGCCGAGGAAGCCGCGGTCAAGGCGGGCCGCGCGACGCGCGAAGAGCTCCGCCGCCGCACGTTCGATGTCGATCCGGAGACCGGACAGTTCGTGGACACCATGGACTGGACGAGCCTGCTCGAGGATCTGCCCGAGGACCCGGCAGAGCTCTTCGACGACTAAAGCTCCGCGCCCGGCAACAGAAACGCATCCCCGCGGGACAGGCATCCTGCGCACAAACTTTTCTTGGTGGGACGGGCATCCTGCCCGTCCGAGCGGCGTCTAATCCAAAGCGACGGGCTGGAAGCCCGTCTCACTGCGCGATCCGAAGCACTCGAAAAAGAACAACGCCGCGGTGACCCGCGGCGTTGCTCAAGAGTCGGAGATGACTTCGTCAGAAGCCGTCAGCAGTATCAGGCGCTGCGGCGACGACGCGTCGCGGCGAGACCCGCGAGGCCGAAGGCCGCGGCGGCGCCCGGCGCCGGCGTGATCTGGACGTTGTCCACGAATAGCTCGCTGAAACTGCCCGCGGCGCCGCCGGTCACGACCGCGAACTGCAGCGTGATGCCGTTGTTGAAGTTGGCGGTATCGCCCGAGAGGGTGATGTCGAACGAGAAGCTCTGGTACTGATCCGTGAGGGCCAGCGGGCCGCCCGTGATGATCTGGCCGTTCGAGACGCCCTCGGGGAGGATCTCCTCGAAGAACTCAGCGAACACGACGCCGCCGTTGGCAGCGCTGCCCTTGGCGTCGAACGAGACCGTGATGGTCTGGCCGGCGGAGAGCTGGCCCGCGCCGAGGTTGGCCTGCTTGATGACGGCCGACGAGGCGAGGTCGGAGTTCGACACGAAGCCAGCGAACGAACCCTCGGAGGCGTCGCCGGTCACGTTGAACACCGAGGTGCCGTTGCCGTCGAGCGACGGGAAGTACACCCAGCCCGAGGTATCACCGGCCTCGAAGTTACCGTTCTGCTCGAGCTGGGCCTGGGCGGCGCCTGCCGAGATCGCGAGAGCCGAAATCATGGCGATGGAAGTCTTCATTTCCCTGTCTCCTTCTTCGTTATTGGACCTTCTGGTCGCTGTGGGAACAAATGTGGTTAATCACTTTAGCGAATGACAGAATGCAAGAAACAAAACAATCAAATTTTGCTGGAAATAGACCGAACCTGCGGCCCGAAGCTGGAAATGCGGATTTCTGAGGGTGTTGACCTAGGGAAGATCACACGCGTTCCTGATGCCCTGACGCGTCCTCGATGCAAGAAAGCATGGGGCGCTACACATTCGAAAATACCTATACAACAGCGGCACCTTTCGACCCCATTTTGGCCCGTCGCGCGTCACCCAGCCCCTAGGTGACGACTTGTAGAAGATGTTCTCGACACTTGGTGGTCTCCGTTCGCCGCCCGCATCGCCCACGCAACCCACGGAGATCAGCCCATGCCCTGCACCGTCCGCATCCTCTCAGCCATCCTCGTGACCGCCGGCTCGATCATCGTCGCGAGCACCGCGACCGCGCAGAACCAGACCGCTGCCGAGCTCCACGCCGAGTTTGCCCCGGCCTACGCCAACTACCTCAGTGTCTATCTCGACGATGACGACACCAACGACGACGTGGGCCCACCCTCGCCCTTCGACGACACCCTCGCCGCGATGAACGCGATCGCCGCGGGCGACAACACCGACGAGGCAACCCGTGCCCTGATCTGGATGGGCGGGCGCGCCGCCGCCTCGATGCGTCCCGATCGCCCGGCCCTCAAGGACGCGATCGATCGGCTGATCCCCGCGGTCCAGAAGCCCGGCGTGACCGACGCCACCAAGCTCACCGCGATCGACTTCCTCGATCACAGCGCGTGGATCGGCGGCCAGGCGTTCACACTCGAGACACTCGACCGGCTCGGCTTCGACGCCGAGTCCGATGAGGTCACAGCGCGGCTCGAGCTCGCCAAGGCAACCAATACCGCTATTGGCAACAAGGGCCTCGACCCGGCGAAGCTCGATGAGCTGCAAGCCGAGCTCTCCCGCATCATCGAGCGCTTCCCGGGGACGAACGCGGCCGACGTCGCACGCGACTACCAAAGCATCGCACCGGATCCGATCGGCACAACCGCGCCGCTGACCTTCGGGGCCGACCGACGCGGCACGACACACCAACTCGCCGACTACGAGGGCCGGGTCGTGGTCCTGCACTTCTGGTCGTTCTGGTGCGGCGCCTGCCGTCAGCGCCTGCCCGAGGAGCGCGCCCTGGTCGAGAGCTACGCGGACCGGCCGTTCGCACTGATCGGTATGAACGGTGACTTCGATCCGATCCTCGCGGACGTCTACACCGAGATGCAGGATCTGGACTGGCCCAACATCCTGATCGGCTCGTCGTTCGCGCCCATCGTCCGCCGCTACGGCTTCAACGCCTGGCCCACCTTCATGATCATCGATCACACGGGCACCGTCCGGTATCTCCAGACGTTTGAGGCGGACGAACTCGAAGCAGCCGTGGCAGAGCTCGTCGCCGAAGCCGAATCAGCCGCGATCCAGTAACACCGCGGCTGTTCGCGCGGCATTCGGTCCCTGAGCGGCGAACCCCGGACACGCCCGCTTTGGCACGCCCTTCGCAACTCCTCCGCGGAGAACCCGAAGGAGATCACCATGTCACGCCTGAACACTCAACGCCAGAACAGCCCACGCCATCAGAACAGGTCCAACACCACCGCCCGCAAGGCAGCCGCCCTCGTCCTGCTCGTCCCCGCGGGCCTCCTGACGCTCGGCGCCGCCCATGCCACTTCGGCAGCGACTGCCACCACTCACGCCCAGCCGCAGGTCGCGTCCCACCCGCTCGATTTCATCACCGGCTCCTACACCGGCAGCCTCGGCGGCGGCACCATGCCCTGCGAGGAGTACTGGACCCCCGTCAAGAACGGTCACATGCTGGGCGTCTTCCGCCTCTACAACCCGCAGGGCGAACTCATGCTCACCGAGCACATGACCATGAGCCTCGAGGGTGACGACCCGACCGCCGAGGACGCGGTGACCTTCCGCCTCCGCCACTTCACGCCCGAGATGCAGCCGTGGGCGACCGAAGCCGAGGGCCCGATCGTCGCGAAGGGTCAGCTCAACGAAGACGGCTGCCTCGTCCTCGACGCCGAGGACAACGGCTCCGAGGTGAAACAGTTCATCTACGAGCCGCACGAGAACGGCGGCCTGCAAACGACGATCGACTCCGAACCCGACGGCCCGCTGGTGATCCCATTCACGCGGATGCGGTGAGGCGCTGCAACGCGTCCAGTGATGCCCGGTATGACCCTGTGGATGATCGTCCGAAGGGGTCGAACCATGCACGTCTGCATTCTTGTTTTTGCGACAGCGAACGCGTTTGCGAATCCCCCAGAGTACGTCCCTCCCCGATTTGCCTCAGATTCATGGCAAATGAGTGGTCAACACGCGCCGCCGCCGCGGTCACCCGAGATCATTCTCGATGCCATCGACGCTCTCGGTCCTCCGCCGGAGCTTCCAGTCTCGACAAGAACTTCTGTAGCGTCTTCGTCGGGATACAGCGATCTGCAAAAACGACGGATTGACGCGTTTATCGCGAGGAGGACCGCGTATCACAGCACGCGAGCATCGCTCATCAGCGAACTTGAAGCTTCAGGCTATAGCGGCCCCCGGATCCAGTCGCTGTTGCACGACAAGATCGACAGCCTGATCGATGTCCGCGACGACCGCTTTGTCGATGACCGCCTGCTCTGGGACTGGATGTTGCTTGAGCTTGCCAGGATCCACGACAGTACCCCGGCCGGAGCAAGGGCTGAACTCGCGCTGATCTGGACCCACTTGCAGAATGCCGCATGGATTGGTCTGTCCGTCGCCAGATCGGATCTTCAACGAATCGCCGATCTCGAACTCGAGGCAGCGAGACCGTCAAATCCAGAGCATGTCGGCGTAGTGCTCGATTATGCCTTGCGCCGCCTCTCAGATGAAACCAGGTCCGAGTGGTCGGCCTGGATGGCAGAGAACTTGCCCGCAGGCTCGCTCTACAGCGCGATGGCTCGCGCGACAAACATGTTCGGCAAGTCCCTGCGGCTCACAGGCACCGGGCTCGACAATCAGCCCATCGACACCGCCGACTGGCTCGGCGACATCATCCTCGTTGACTTCTGGGGTTCCTGGTGCGTGCCCTGCCTCACGCAGATGCCGAAGATCGCCGAACTCAGGAATGAACTCGAACCGCGAGGCTTCCGCGTACTCGGCGTTGCGTACGAGGACCCCGACCGGACGCGCGAGTATCTCGCGACACGACCCGAGTACGACTGGCCCAACATCGCTGGGTACCTCGACGAGGATCGGCAGGGCAAACCCTACGGCAACCTCATCGTCGAGCAGTACGGCGTCGAGTCCTTCCCGACCTACTGGATCATCGATCGCGACGGCGTCGTGCACAAGGGCGCTCGACGCGCCGACGAACTCGAATCGCAGATCCGGAGTCTCATCAACCGCCCACGCGACTGATCACGCCGCGAAGCCATCGTCGGCATCGAACCCGCCGAACCCGTCATCGACCGGGCCGCCGCGGTGATGAACGCGGATCACGCGGGACATCTGCTTACCGAAGAGTGCCGCGCTCTTCGCGAACGTCTCGGCGTCCGCCTCCGTGAACGGCGACCGCGGGTCGCGGAACAAGTGCAGCACCGCGTGGCACTCGGGCTCCGGAGCGTCCGGATCATCCAAGGCCGACACGACGATCGAGTCCTGGCCCGCGAGCCAGTGCGACTGCTCGCCGAAGACCTCGTCCGCCCGCTCGTCCGGCACGCGCGTCAGGTCGCGGTTCGCCGCGACCGACTCGGGCACGAACGTCGCGAGCTGATCGAGCATCATCTCGGCGCTGTCGCGCGCGAGGTCGTAGTTGATGTAGGCGCCGAGCGTCCAGTCGCCGCCCTCGCCCATCGAGATGCCCGCGCCGGGCAGGTAGATCGCGGCGTTGGTCGAGCCGACCCGCCCGAGGATGTACTCGAGATAGGTCCGCAGCAGGCCGTCGATATCGAGCTCGTCACGCAGCAGCGTCTCGAGCTCGGTGGACACCGCGACACCCTTCGCCGCCGCCTGGGCCTGCAACTCGCGGTACGCCTCCTCGAGCGGACGCGGCGACGGCGCCCCGCCGCCCGCGGCGGCTTGCGTCTCCGAGGTGACCTGGTTCGCGAGCCGCTCAAGCCGCTCGCGCCGGTCCTCACCCGCGGTGTCGGTCACACGCTGATGCGCGACACGCACGCGCTCAATGAGCTCGCCCGCGCTCGCCTCGGGCCACGCGACCACGTCGCTCGCGCCGGCACGCAGCGCCCGCACCGCGCCGTCGGCCGATTCGCCGTCAACGAGCATCACGATCGAGACCGCCGAACGGGTCGAGGCGATCGCCTCGCACGACCGCTCGGCGTCCTCTGCCGTCTCGGTTCCGTCAACAACAACAACGCTGAAGCCGCCACCCTCGACGAGGCGGCTCGCCTCCTCGGTGCCCGCGATCTCGGTGAGACGTGCATCGCCCTCGAGCGCTTCGCGCACCGAGCCCAGCACCGACTCCCGCGCGGAGACCACCAGCACCGGGACCGCCCGGTCGCCGCTTGTCTGTCCGCCATTCGCTTCGTTGTTGCTGCTGCTCGCCATCACGCGCTCCCCCGCGTGACGGCTCGGCGTCACGCCTATGCGGCCCGGAGAACATCGGGTGACTCACCCGCCTGTTCGTCTGTCACCGCCGCAGCCACGGGCATCAACACAACCGCCCGCACACCGCCGCCCGGCGGGCTCTGCAACGAGAGCTCGCCACCCTGAACCTCGACCAGCCGACGCGCTCGCGTCAGCCCGAGACCTGTCCGCCGACCCGCCGGCTTCTCGCTGAAGAACGGGTCAAACGCGTGCTTCCGCGCCCGGGCACTCAGACCCGGACCAAAGTCACGCACGCTGATCAGAACTCGACCATCCAGCGCGTCGCGTTCAGCCGTGATCTCGATCTGAGGACCCGGCGCTGCCTCCGCTGCGTTCTGGATCAATTCCGACAACGACGCGGTCAGGAGCTTCCTGTCCCCGGTAACGGTGAGGTCTTCTTCCATCACGCGCGTCTTCACCTGCGCGTGCCCGGCAGGCTCCGAACGCTCGGCCGCGTGACCCACCGCGTCACGGAGCAGCTCGTCCACATCGAGCGGGTCGGTCTTCGGTGTCGGCGGCTCGGCGAGCAGACGCAGGTTTGATACCAGCTCATCCATCCGCTCGACCGCCGCCACAATCGCCTTGGCGTCCGCCGAGACCGCATCGTCCCGGGTCGAAGCAAGCAGCCGCTGGCTCCGGCCCTTCGCCACCGCGAGCGGCGTCCCGAGCTCGTGCGCCGCGCCCGCGGTCAGCCCGCCCAGCATCGTCATCACCGCCGCCCGGCTCAGCTGGTCCCGCGCGTCCTCGAGCGCCCGCGTCAGTTCGCTCTGCTGCTCCGAGGCACGCCGCGTCGTGTCCGCCGCCTCGGCTTCTCGGACTGCGGCCGACCACACGTTCTTCAGCGCCACCCACGAATCGCCCTGCAGCGGACGGCTCGAGCGATCATGGAGCAGGAGCGTCCCCGCGTCCATCCCCTCGATCGAGAGCGAGATCGCCCGCAGCTGGTCTAGGTCCGGCTTGCTCTCCAGCCCGTCGCGCAGTGCCGCCAGGATCTCCGGGGTGCGCAGCGGCACATCGCCGCTCTCGCTCAGGTGCGCGAGCGAGAGACGCCGCTCCGCATCGCCGGGCCGCTCAACCGCCGTGCTCCGCACGAGCTTGCCGCGCTTCGTGAACTCAAAGACCTGCCAGTCGCGGCTCGTCGCCGACTGGTGCACCGCCGCCCAGTACCCCTCGCCCAGGACCGCGGCCGCGCTCGCGACGACCTTCTCGATCGTCTCGATCGCGCCCTGCCCCTGCCGCCACGACGACTGGAACGCCGCGATCGCCCGCAGCGCCTTGCCGCGCCCCGCCGACTCGGCCGTCCGATCGAGGAGCGCCCGGTTCATCGTCGCGAGCCGCTGGTTCGCGACCGTCACCGCGTCCGCGAGCATCTCGGGCGTCGTCTGATCATCGAGACGCAAGACAGACCACCGGTCCGCCGTCGCCTCCAGCACGCGGGGCCCGATCTCCTCGAGCAGTGCCTCGGGCAGCTCCAACTCGCGGAGCCACAGCATCGCGTCGGGCGGCGTCCCGAAGTCGCCCGACCAACCCAGGTGGCGATCGCGGCACATCGCCTTCGCGCACGTCACGATCCCAACGAGCGCCCGATCCTCGACCACCGTCGTCGTCCCTGGCGATCGGCTGTGCTGCGCGATCACCGATGACAAGAACACGGGAAGCTCCCAGCGAGCCGCCAGACGCTCGCCCGCCGAGAAGTGATCGATCCCGAGCACCTTCCGCTCGACCGACGCCGACTCCTCCGCGCGCCGCTCCGCGAGCGACGCCACCCGCGCGGTCGCCCGCGGCAGGATCGACTCCAGCACCACACGCCCGATGTCGTGCAAGAGCCCCGCGATAAACGCCCGCTCGGGCGGCACACGCAGGTGCGACGCCTCGGCCGCGATGATCTCCGCCGCGCACGCCACCGCTGCAGCGTGCTTCCACAGACCCACCCGGTCCACGCGCGGCTCGTCCGCCTCGCGCGGCGCCCGGTCCGCGTGCTCCGACTGCTCCTGCATCTGCTCGAAGACCACCGCGCTCAGCGCCGCCGTCCGCACCGCCTCGAATCCCAGCAGCACCACCGCGCGCTTCACCGAATCGACCTTCGTCCCGAGACCCGTCGTGCTCTTGCGGCACAAGCCGAGCAGCGTTGCCGTTAGCGACGGGTCCGACTCGATCAGCTTCACGACCTCGTCGATGTCCGCGTCCTCGGCGCTGCCGACCGATAACAGCCGCGCAGCGACCGGCGAGAGCGTCGGAAGCGCGTCGATCTGCGCCAGGATCAGCTCCACCTGACGCCGCTCAGATTCCGGGCTCCGGACCATCAAGCTCCCCGGCTTCTGCCTGCTCGAATCACCGCGGCTTACCCCGCCGCTTGCTCGCGCCCCACAAGACGCTCGATCTCCGCGAGCAACTCATCCAGATCGAACGGCTTGCGCATGAACCCGTCCGCACCGGCCTTCATCAAACGCTCGATCTCGTCACGCTCGATCACGCCGCTGATAAACAGGATCGACACCTCGTCCGATCGCTCGCTCGCGCGCACACGCTCGCAAACGACGTTCCCGTTGATATCGGGCAGCATGTAGTCGAGCACGATCAGGTGCGGGCTGAACGATTCAGTCAAAAGCCCCGCCTCGTACCCCGTCATCGCGGATTCGACCTCGTAGCCGCCGTCGCCCGCGAGCAGATCCTCGAAGAGGCGCACGATCTGCGGGTCGTCGTCCACGATCAGGATCCGGCGCTTCTCGCCCTCGAGGGCGTCAAGCGGGATCTGGTTGTCGCGCATGAAGCGGACCAGCTCCTCGCGCGGGATCCGCCGGAACTTCGAGCCCGGCACGCGGAACCCGTTGAGCCGCCCGCTATCGAAGCAGCGGATGATCGTCTGCTGGCTGACCTTGCAGACCTGGGCCGCCTCGCCCGTCGTGAAGATGCGTTTGCCCGACCAATCCTCGCCGGTCACGTTGCCGTTGCTTGCCCCGCCGCCTCCATTGCCGTTGCCGTTGGTGGTCATGCCGGGTTCCTCACGCACGCACAGGACGCAACTCACGCCGCCGCAGGGAGAAAGGCCGGCCGTGGCCATCGCTCGGGCAGCCGTGCCCGTCCCCCGTGGCAGTTCCGATCATCGACGCGCAACCCTCCCAACTTCACACCGAGTCAATCCCCAGCGTGCGCACCAACCACCCACAACCGGGCACGAAACCCACACAACCCTCCAGCCTGCATGGAAACAAACAGCCGCCCGCTCAGCCGCGGCCCAACTCGCGCCACTTCCGCACCGCCTCCGGCTCGCGCGCATACATCGGCGCGAGCCGCAGCGGATCAACGCGGTGCCCCGGCCGCGTTGCCTCAAGACAACGCACCGGCCCGAGCTTCGGCGGTACCCACTCCGGCACGACCTCACGCAGCGCGTCCGGCACAAATCGGTCGCCGATCGCCCGCCCGATCCCCCGCTCATCCATCAGCGACCGGATCTGCGCGGCATCCAACGTCCCGATCGGCTCCGGTTCTTCACCCGGCGTCGCGATCGCCGCCCACACCGTGTCGCGCTTCGAGGCGAGCAGCACAAGCATCGGTGCATCAACACCAAGGCCCGCGATCGCCGCCGTCGGCACCGCGTAGGTCTCCGCGCCGCAAGAAAGCGCGAGCGCCTTTGCAGTCACCACCGCGATGCGAAGCCCCGTGTACCCGCCGGGCCCGATCGAGACCGCGACCGCCGAGATCGCCCGAGGACTCAGGCCGTTGCGCGTTGCAAGCCGATCGATCGCGGGCATGAGGTCGTCGTCGTGGCGCGCGGTCGGTGCGAGCGGCTCGGTATCGAAGGGCGTCTCGCCGATCGCCCAGCCGGCCGCGACGCCCGGCCCGTATGCCCAGTCCTCTGTAGCACCCTCGGTGGTGTCCTCGGGTGCCGAAGACGGGTTGCTCGTCTCGATCGCGAGCACCCAGGGCTTGGACGACGACGATGTCACTCGCCCGCCCT
Source organism: Planctomycetota bacterium (assembly GCA_038746265.1). Lineage (GTDB taxonomy): Bacteria > Planctomycetota > Phycisphaerae > Phycisphaerales > UBA1924 > JBCBKP01. Next base: position 3,130 of record JBCDKU010000059.1, on the reverse strand, counting down.
CGGCGGCTTGCGGCGTTGCTTGATCTCGCCGCGATGTTTCTTCGCCTCGATGCGCCGACGCACCGAGCCGCGCGAGGGCTTGGTCGCGATCCGCCGCTTGGGCTCGGCCGATGCCTTCACGAGCAGCGCCCGAAGTCGCTCCTCGCACGCCTCCTTGTTGCGCTTCTGGCTGCGGTGCTCGTCGGCTTCGATCAGGATCTCGCCCGACTCGGTGAGCCAGGGCCCCGCCTGCTGCTCGATCCGCTTCAGAACCGACGGCCGCGCTACCAGATCCGCGAGCGCGACCCGTAGCACCGCCTTGGTGGACCGCTTGTTGACGTTCTGCCCGCCGGGCCCGGAGCTCTTGACGAACTCGAACCGCACCGCGCCGGGCTGGGCGCGCACAGCGGGCGCGAGCCGTTCCAGATTCGACGCGTTGGAAGAGCCGCCGTCCGACACACGCAACGGTACGCTGCCGCCCATGCGTGCCAAAGCCGTCGTCCTCGCGCTCGTCACCGCCCTCACGCCGCTCGCGGGCGCCCAGGACGACTTCAACCCCGACACCCAGGCCGCCGAGGACGTCGAGACCCTCAAGGAGATCTGGACGCCCGAGTGGACGCTCCGCCTCGAGCCCTCCGTCTACTTCGTCGGCATCGCGGGCGACCTCGAGCTCCCGGGCTCGGAAAGCCAGTCCGTGTCGCCGGGCCGGTTCGAGATCGACACGCTCAACCTGCAGGAACCGCGGCTCGAGCCCTTCGGCGAAGCCCACTATCAGAAGGGCCGTCTGCGGCTCTCCGCGTCGGGCTTCAGCTTCAGCTCCGAACGCACCGCCACCATCGGCTCCGGGCCCACGGGCAGTCCCATCACAGCGATCGGCGGCGCCCCGATCTTCGGCGGCGAGCGCGTCACCACCGACTTCCGGTTCGTCTCCGCCGAGCTCGAGCTGGGGTATCGGGTCTTGGGCGACAAAGCCGGATTCGACAACGACTTCGCCTACGGGCTCGACCTCTTCGGCGGCGTCCGGTTCCACAGCCTCAGCATCGATGCCTCGGTCGAGGCGACCGCCGGCGCGCGCACGGGATCCGAGCCCCTCACCACCGACGCCGACGAGTTGTTCGCCGAGCCGATCATCGGGGCCCGGCTCGAGCTGGACTTCGACCAGACCTACGGCCTCGACGTCGCGTCCTCCGTTGGCGGCTTCGGAGCCGGCGACCGCAGCTCGTTCTCCTACGACATTCTCGTCGGGTTCTGGTACCGCCCGAGGCCGTGGGTGGGGGTCCAGATTGGCTACCGCCTGTTGCTGGTTCGGCTCGAATCTGGCGAAGGCTCGGAAACCTTTGAATGGGAAGGCAACACGGCTGGCTTGTATTGGGGGGTCACCCTCAGCTTCTGAGCCACGGGCTGGAGCGGTGGGTGCGCCCGTGTATTGGCCACGCAACCAAATCTTTATGTACTAGAAACTTAGGATCACGGGCTTCCCCGTTGACCTGCCTCGTTCACGGTGGCATACTGGTGCCCGGCGACGCGTGAGAGCGCGGCGTGCCGGTGTGTTCGGGAAAGATCGGGGCACTCTTGGCGAGAAGCTGGGATTTGTGCTCCCCAAATATAGGTAGAGACAGCGACGCCGCTTGAGGGAGCCGGGATCCCCCTCACCCGCGCGGGACGTCCTTGCGTTCCCGCACGGATCGGCGATGCCGTTGACTCGCACAGCGTCGCCCGTCTCGCAGGACCGAGCCGAGCGGCGAGGGGTGGCGTGAAGATGGGAACCGAGACCAAGACCGAGACCCAGACGAAGACCGTGACCAAGAAGGACCTCGTCGATCGCATCGCCGAGGAGACCGGTCAGCGTCGCACCGTGGTCCGCGACGTGCTCCAGCACTTCATCGACGAGATCGTGGGCGAGCTTGGGAGCGATAACCGCCTAGAGTTCCGCGACTTCGGCGTCTTCGAGGTCAAGCGGCGGGCCGCCCGCACCGCCCAGAACCCCAAGACCCTCGAGCGCGTGCCGGTGCCCGCCAAGTGCACCGTCAAGTTCAAGCCCGGCCGCAAGATGCGCGAGGCGATGGAGCAGCTCGACGCCCGCGGCGGCACCGAGCAGGACAAGCCCAGCGGCGACATCGAGATGAAGACGGGCTCCACACAGCCGGTCAGCTAAGCCACCGACGCGAGCACGACGGCCTCACGACCCTGCTTCGGACGGTGCTGTCGAATCGGCGTCGGTCCGCGGCTGCGTCACCCGATCGAGCGCCTTCTGCCCGATCCATATCAGGACCATCAGCACCACCACGCTGACCACGATCCCGCCCACCAGCACCGGGCCGGGCTTTTTGAACGCGTCCTTGCTCAGGGCATCGCTCACCTGCGCACCGAGCGACACGACCAGCGCCGTCCGCGGCAGCATCCCCGCGGCCGTCCCGATGACGTAGCTCACCCACGGCACGCCCGTGGTCCCGAGCGCGAGGTTCGTCACGGCGAAGGGCGAGTTGGGCGGCAACCGGATCAGGAACACCAGCCCGAGCGTCTTCAGCGGGCCCGCGCCGAGCAGCTCGTCCCGCACGGCGGCCGCCTTCCGGTGCTTCTGCAGCGTTTCTTCCACGCGGCCCTTGCTGATCGACTGCGCCAGAACGCGCCCGATCACCGACGCCCCAACAAAGCCCGCCAGCGCCGCGGTGGTGCCGCCGACCAGCCCGAACGCCCACCCGCCGATGAACGCCTGCGCGTAGGTCGGCAGCAGACCGAACCCCGCGGCGATCACAAAGATCGTGGCGTAGATCGCGGTGCCCGTTACGGGCCCGAAGCTGTTAAGCCACTCGCCCACCGGGCCCGAGCGCGCGAGCAGGACAAACCCGCCGATCGCCGGCAGCACCGCCCACGCGATCGCGAGGATCGCGGCGGGGCCGAGCGAGCGGAAGGTCTGGTCAAAGTTCAGCGGCGTATCCGCAAGCGGTTCAGCTTGCGCCTGCGGCTCATCCGTTGCTTTCTCTGGCTGCTTGGGATCGGTCATCGCCGGAAGGCTAGTCGATCGAAACAGGCGCGCCGATGTTCTCGATGCCCGGGTGCGCTGGTGGCGTTACCATGCACACGCTCGGCGTGGGGTCGAGTGGGTTCGCTTGCGGACCGGGCCGGCGTGGGCCCGGGTCACCGTCGGGTG
>JBCDKU010000058.1:0-16651 GCA_038746265.1 Planctomycetota bacterium | reverse complement strand
GTCAGGGTCGTCGGCGGGCGGCTCGTGGTCAGCGGTCGCCTCGGTTTGCTGTGGCGCCGCCGGTCGGTGCGAGTGAATCGGGTGCTGCACCTGCACATCGAGGGCCCGGCGGTTGAACTCGGCGACTTCAACGAGGATCTCGGGTCCTCGCACGACACGGGTTCGCGCCTCGTGGCGCTCGTTTCAGCCGGGAGAGACACACGCGACTTCGTGATCGCCGCCGGGTATCCGCGTGAAATGCTGAGCATCTTCGCTGAGGTGCTCTCGAACGTGATCGGCGAGGCGCGCGGGAGTCTCGGGCCGGTCGTTGCGGACCTGACAGACAGCGACGTGATCCCGCCGCAGCCGCCATTGAGCGACATCGAGATCGAGCGAACGGAACGGGGCGACCTGACGATGGTGTTCCCCGCAGGCGGCTTTGCGGGCAGACGGTCGCAGCGAGTGCAGCTGCTCTTTGGCGCGTCCTTCGTGCTCGCCGGGGCAGCGGTTGCTTTGCTGGGTGTCGCCTCGCCCTCGGGGACGCAGGCTGAATTTGTATTCGGCGCGATCTTCGTCGTTGTGGGGCTCTTCTTGCTTCGTTCCGCCTGGGAGCAGGCCCGCCGATGGCAGCGTCTGCAGATCGTTGATGGCGTGCTACAACTCGAGAACCATGAGGGCCGACCGGAGATCTGGCGTTACGAGCCTGGTGACGTGCAGTCATTTCGAGCTGTTCGACGACCTGATGGCGAAGACTCCGATCCGGCAATCGTGGTCATCGGGACACCAACAACCGGATCCGCCCCGCGGGGCAGACTCAAGTTCTTATTCGATCGCGACTTCGATGAACTGTTGTGGGTTGAGCGTGAAGTGTGCGCGGTGCTCAGCCTTGCGCACGACCAAGCCCTCGCGAGAACGAATCGGTAGCCTGAGCGTCAGGAGAACTCTTATGCACCGGATCTTCGCGGTCGTCGTGTTGTCCATCATTACATCCTCACTCCGGGCACAACCGGACACCATCGCCGTCCCCGTCTTCACCGACGCCATCCAGGCCGGCCGCTCGACGATCGCCCAGACCATGGACGATCGGCAGATCCCGGGCATGTCCGTCTCGATGCGAATCGGCGGCAACCTGGTCTGGTCCGAGGCATTCGGGCTCGCGAGCGTCGAGCATCAGGTGCCCGCGACGCGCGACACACGCTTCCGCCTCGCGAGCATCTCGAAGGTGTTCACCGGCACGCTCGCGGGCAGGCTCGCGGCGCGGGGGGTGCTCGATCTCGATGCCGACGTGCGGGAGTACGAGCCGCGCTTCCCCGAGAAAGACGAGGGCGTCGTCACGACGCGCCAGATCCTCGCGCACACCTCCGGCATCCGCCACTACATCCCGCGCGACCGCACACAGGCGGTCCCGGGCGGCGTGATCGATGTCCGCCGCTACCCGACCGTGGGCGGGGCGCTGATGATCTTCCGCGAGGACCCGCTGCTGTTCGAGCCGGGCTCGGACCGGAGCTACTCGACGTTCGCGTTCACGCTCGCGCAGGCCGTTATCGAGAAGGCGACCGGCGAGACCTTCGGCGACCTGATCGAGCGCGAGATCTCGGGCCCGCTCGGGCTCGAATCGATCGTGCTCGATAAGTGGGACGAGTTCGTGCCGAACCGGACCGACTTCTTCACGCTTGTCGAGTCGGCCGACGGCACCGAGCGCCTCACGCCCGCGCTGCCGCTCAACAACGCGTACAAGTTCGCCGGCGGCGGCTTGATCGGGACGCCCGACGACCTGACGGCGTTCGGCGCCGCCCACCTCCAGCCCGGCTACCTCGACGCACAGACCCACGAGCTGGTCTTCACGCCCTACACCATGACCGCGGGCGAGAACGCGGGCAAGGAGATCAACATCGGCCTCGCCTGGCAGATGCGCCCCGACGGCCTCGGCGGCACGATGTACTACCACGGCGGCTCGCAGACCGGCACCCGCTGCCTGCTGGTCATCATCCCCCAGGCCCAGTTGAGCTTCGCGATCATGTCGAACACGACCGACGAGCCCGGCGGCATCGAGGCGGTGACGCAGCGGATTTTGGGTGGGTTCTTGCGATAACCGGTGAGGTTGGACACACAGGCTCGGTGCAACGGCCACAGAGGCTCTTCGTGCCGATGTTCACCGGCGTCTGGCCGCGTCTCGCCCTCAGCATCGGCTGGTCGCTTGCCGTGGGTGCGGTGACGCAGCTTGTGCTGCTCGGCATCGCGCTCACAACGGGGGCAAGCGTCTCGGCGCTCATCAGTCATGCTCTCGGCGCGATCAGCGCGACGGTCTTTGCCGCCGCTTTTTTCCTACCGGCGTATCTGGGCATTGAGGTCGAGCGAGTTTCTGAGATCAAGATCCAGAGCACCTGGCGGTTCTTGCTCTACCGCAGCACGAGAGCCGTGATCGATCCAACCCCGTGCACCGCCGTAATCGAAGACCGCGTCCATCCTGGACAGGTTGAGATCATGCTGAACGGTCTCGGCAGCAGCGCCCCCGCGCTCGCCAAGACAACATCCCAGTCTGCGGGGTCTCTCGCGGCGTCGGATCTCGCCGACTGGTTCCGCGTCCCGGTTGAGCGGCGGATCGGAGGCGAGCCCTGGCCCGCACCCGACTCACGCGAACGGTTCACATCCTCTCGCCGAGCGCTCCCCGAGCGAAGCCGTCTGAGCGTTCGTCGGTTTGCGAGCGGCGTCGAGATCAGCGGTGCACGACGGCCCGCGGCAATCGTCTCGAACATCGTGGGCGGTGTCGTGCTGCTTGGTTTGTTCTTTGCCGGGGCGTGGCTCCTCGATTCGCAAAAGGCGGTTCCCTTGCGGGCAGCCTCCCAGCAGAACCCGAGTTCGATCTCGCGCGACGGTGGCTCGGTGATCCGGGGCTTCGGAGAACGCTCGCGGTCGGTGTTGCCGCGCTCGGGGCAACGCTCGTCGGCCCGTCAATCGCGATGACCCTCGCGCAGGCGGTGTGGCTTCGCCGCCGTATCTCCGCGTCGCCCGAAGGGCTCGTCATCCGACGCCCGGCGCTTGGGCGCTCGACCGAGGCGATTGACCCTGACAACATCGTCCGCTTCTCCGTGCGACGCGACAGAGATCGTGATCAGCCGCGATCGACGGGTCGATTCGTGCTGCTCCTGAAGTACGTGACCACCGAAGATCGGCTCGTGGCGATCGAGCTGTTCGAGGACCGGTCGCGGAAACCGCTCGACTGGGCGATCGGAGAGCTGCACGCCGGTCTCCGCGGGGAGTTTGCCGCCGACGCCTGAGCCGCTACCGTTGCGGCGACTCAAGGGAGGTCTCGCAGCATGTCTCGCAAACCCATCGTCGGCGGCAACTGGAAGATGAACACCACCCTCGCGACCGGGGCCGACCTCGCGCGGGGGGTCATCGAGCAGGCCGGGGCGCTCACGGGCGACGTCGATGTCGCGTTCTTCGTCCCCTTCCCCTACCTCACGGGCATCGGCTCCACGCTCCAGGACACGGGCTCTGGCATCGCGCTGGGCTCGCAGGACGTCTACTTCGAGGAGAAGGGCGCGTTCACGGGCGAGGTCTCGACCTCCATGCTCCAGGACTGCGGCGTCAAGACCGTCCTTGCCGGGCACTCGGAGCGGCGGCACGTCATCGGTGAGACCGACGAGCTCGTCAACAAGAAGGTCCTCGCGACGCTCGCCGCCGGCATGGAGTCGGTCCTGTGCGTGGGCGAGACGCTCGAGCAGCGCGAAGCGGGCGAGACCGACGCCGTCAACGAGAAGCAGGCCCGCGCGGGTCTCGAGGGCGTGAGCGACGGGCAGTTCGCGCGCGTCACGATCGCGTACGAGCCCGTCTGGGCGATCGGCACGGGCAAGACCGCGACCCCCGAGGACGCGCAGGCCGCCCACGAGAAGATCCGCGCCGTGCTCGCCGATCTCTACTCCGAAGACCTCGCGCAGGCCTGCCGCATCCAGTACGGCGGCTCGGTCAAGCCCGGCAACGCGGCCGAGCTGTTCGGCCAGCCCGACATCGACGGCGGCCTCATCGGCGGCGCGAGCCTCAAGGCAGACGATTTCTCCGCGATCATCAAGGCCGCCGCCGAGTCGAAGAAGTAAGAACGATTTATGGCTCAGGACCCCGCGAAAAAGCTCGCGAGCCTGCGATCCAAGCTCGACAGGGTCGATGAGAAGCTCTGCGACCTCGTCGCCGAGCGGCTTGTCCTCGCCGCCGACGTCGCGCGGCTCAAGGCAGAATCCGGCGCCCCGCTCTTCCACCGCGACCGCGAGGAGGCGCTCGTCCACGCCCGCCGCGAGTCGGGCCGTGTGCGCGGCGTCGATCCCGAGCTCACCGAAGACATCTTCCGGCGGCTGATCCTGGAGAGCCACAAGTGGCAGTCCACGATCATCCGCGAGACCAAGGCGGTCGAGCCCCGCCGCATCGCCGTCATCGGCGGGCACGGCGGCATCGGCTCGTTCTTCGTCCGCTTCCTCGAGTCGCAGGGCCACGAGGTCCTGATCTCTGATCTCGATACCGACCTCTCCGCCGAGGACGCGGCGAGCGAAGCCGAGGTCGTGATCGTCTCGGTGCCCATCAAAGCCACGCAAGAGGTCATCGAGCGCGTCGGCCCGAAGGTCGATCCGACTGGTCTGCTGATGGACGTGACCAGCCTTAAGCAGTTCCCGGTCCGCGCGATGCTCGAGCATTCCGAGTGCGAGGTCATCGGCGCGCACCCGATGTTCGGGCCGTCCGCGGGCTCGATCCATCGGCAGGTGATCGCGCTGTGCCCCGCGCGCGGCGAGCTCTGGCTCGGCTGGCTCAAGGAGGTCCTGCTCACGCAGGGCGCCGAGCTGGTCGAGTGCACCCCCGAGGAGCACGACCGGGCGATGGCAGCCATCCAGGTCCTCCGCCACGCCGCGACGATGGCGTTCGGCCGCACGCTCCGCGACCTGGGCGTCGATATCGACGACTCGCTGCGGTACTCGTCACCGATCTACCGGCTCGAACTGATGATGACCGGCCGCCTGTTCGGCCAGGACCCCGAGCTCTACGCCGACCTGGGGCTGGGCAACGAGAACCGGGCGGCCGTCGCCGACGCGATGGAGGCCGCGACGCGCGAGATCGCCGAGATCGTCCGCTCGGGCGACCGCGAGCGGTTCCTCGCGGAGTTCGGGCAGATCGCGTCGTACTTCGACGGCTACTCCGAGCGGGCCCTGGAGCAGAGCAGCGCCCTGATCGAGCGGATGGTCGAGCGGATGTAGAGGGCCGCTCGGGGCGCTTGCGCGGCGGATTCCGGGCAGGGTCCGCGCTATCCTTGAGGTCCGCCCGGGTTCGGTTTCCGGGCGGATCGGAAGGACGACGACGACGATGCAGACGCTGATTGCAGGCGATCCCCCTCTGACACTGGCCCTGGAAACGAATCAGGTGCTGATTCCGCTCTTGGTGGTGCTGCTTCTCGCGGTGTCGCTGGTGCTGATCCTTGTGGTGCTCATCCAGCGGCCGCAGGGCGGCGGGCTCTCCGGCGCCTTCGGCGCGGGGGGCTCAGGAGGCGCGGGCCAGACCGCGTTCGGCACCAAGACGGGCGACATGCTCACGCTCTTCACGATCGGCTGCTTCGTCGCGTTCCTCGGGCTCGGCATCGGGCTGAACTACGCCCTCCGCCCTCCGGAAGCCAGCGCCGCCCAGACGGCCGCCGGCGCGGGTGCCGCCCCGGCCGACGGCGCGACCGCCGAAGATCTCCTGATCGAGGGCGACGACGCCGCGACCGCGACCGATGAAGCTGGCCAAGCGGGCGAAGCCGCTCCGATCGAGCTCCCCGACACACCCCCCGCCGAGGGCGAGACGACGCCTCCGCCGGCCGAGACCACTCCGCAGACCGAAACCGTGCCGCCCACCGAGACGACCCCGCCGCCGGCGAGCGGCTCGGGCACCGGCGGCGAGGACCCGCCGCTGTGATCCGCTCGATGACCGGGTTCGGCGACGCGACGGGCCAGTCCGCGCCCTCGCCCAGCAGCAACGGCGATACCGGCGGCGCTGAGTACTTCGTCGAGGCCCGCTCGGTCAACGCCAAGTACTTCAAGGCCCAGATCCGCCTGCCCGAGGAGCTCCAGCCCCTCGAGCCCGAGATCGAGCTCGCCGCCAAGCACACCCTCGACCGCGGCACCGTCACCATCCGCGTCACGATGACCGACCGCTCCACGGCGGCCGCGCTGCAGATCAACCACCGCGCCCTCGACCGCTATGTCGAGCAGCTGGGCGACGCCGAGGCGATCAAGACCGGCGCCGTCGCGATGGACGCCGCCGCGCTGCTGAACCTGCCGGGCGTGCTGCAGCCGCCGGGCGGCGAGGACGAGCGTCTGCAGCGGACCCGCGAGGCCTTGCTCCCGCTCGTGGGCGAGGCGGCCGAGAAGCTCTCGCAGATGCGCGCCCGCGAGGGCCAGGAGCTCGACGCCGACCTGCGCAAGCAGCTCGATTCGATCGAGGGCAACGTCGCCGCGATCCAGACCAAGGCGCCCGTTGCGGTCAAGGCCTACGAGCAGCGGCTCCGCCAGCGGATCGATTCGCTGCTGCAGGGTACCGAGGCCTCCGTAGGCGATGCTGACCTCATCCGCGAGGTCGCGGTGCACGCCGAGAAGACCGACGTCGCCGAGGAAATCTCGCGGCTCTCGGGCCACGTCGCGCACTTCCGCGAGCGGCTCGACGACTCCAACGGGGACCCCGTCGGCCGCACGCTCGACTTCCTGAGCCAGGAGATGCTCCGCGAGGCAAACACCATCGCGAGCAAGAGCCAGGACGCCGAGATCTCGCAGCGCGTTGTGGACGTCAAGGGCGCGATCGACCGCATCAAAGAGCAGGTCCAGAACGTCCTGTAACGCTCCACGCTTCGGGCGCAGCCTGATCGATGTATCCTGCGGCGTGCTCCACCTGCGATCGGCTCACGCATGACCGACCCGCGCGGCGAGGTCGGGAACCGCATCACCGGGCGCGAGCTGCGCGAGGTCATCAGCCGCTACGACGTCGGCCGCATGACCGCCGCCCGCGAGTTCATCGGCGGCGACCCCAACAGCCCCAAAGCGCTCATCGACTGCGGCGCGGGCCGACTCCTGCTCAAGCGCCGCGCCGCGGGCCGCGACGACCCGCACCGCGTCTCGTTCGCGCAGAGCGTCATGATCGCATCCGCAGAAGCGGGCGTGCCCGTGCCCAAGCTCTACGCGACGATGTACGGCGGGGAGACGCTCCTGGAGCACGAGGGCCACGTCTACGAGCTGTTCCAGTTCATCGAGGGCACGCCCTACCGCGCCTCGCCCCGTGAAGCCAAGGACGCGGGGGGCGTGCTCGCCAAGCTCCACGCCGCGATCGACGGGCTCCAGACCGACCTCGTCCCCAACGCCGGCGCGGCCCGCCGCCGGATCGATCTGCCGAAGTTCATCCAGAAGCTCGAGCAGCACGGCGAGGGCGTCGATGCCCACGTCCAGGCCTCGCTCGCCCGGATGCAGGCCGACTGGAATCGCGCGGGCCGCGAGCTCGACCCGCTCTACACCCCCGACCCCGACTGCGACGAGCTGATCCACGGCGACTACCACCCGGGCAACTTGATCTTCCGGTTCGGGTTCGTCGCCGCCGTCCTCGATTTCGACTCCGCCCGCCCCGCCCCGCCCAACGTCGAGGTCGCCCCCGCCCGGCTGCACCTGGCGCGCGTCCGGCGGGGCGACGACCCCGGCGCGTGGCCCATCGCCCCGAGCCACACCCTGCTCGAATCCGCTTGGAGCGGCTACTCCGAGCACGCGCAGGAGCCCGTCGAGCCCGAACTGGTGCCCTGGCTGATGGTCGAGTCCATCGTGGAGGAAACGGTCCTTTCTATCGGATCCGGGGCTCCTGTGGGGGTGGTGAACTATGCCGCCCGTGTGGCCTCGTGGGTCTGTGAGCACGCCGGGGGCATCGTGAGCGTGCTTGGTCGGTAGACAACCATTGATTTGTCCCCCGATCGCTGGCACAATCTGGGTATGGGAACCCCTCTCCGCTCGTTCGGCCTCGCCCTCGCGGCCTGCGTTGTCGTGCCCCCCGCCGCGTCCGCCCAGGTTATCGACGAGGGTGTCCAGCGTCAGCGGATCATCGAGGACCTCATCCAGGCCCGTCGCCGCAACGGGCTCGACGGCGGCGCGTTCGAGGCCGCCCGCTACCAGGCGCCCGACGACGAGTCCGAGGCGACCGGCCCGCTCCGCCGCATTGAGCAGAAGCTCGTCGATCCCGACCTCAGCGCCGAGGACCGTGCCCGGCTCATCCGCGACGGCATGGACGTCTTCCGGCGTGCACCCCGCGCCGCGCTCGGCGTGCAGTTCGGCGGCACCACCGCCCGCGACGCCGTCATCATCGAGCGGCCGATCGAGGGCTTCCCGTCGGCCGAGTACCTCGCCGACGGCGACGTCATCCTCGAGATCGAGGGCGCCCGCGTCACCGGGTACAACCACGTGCGCGCCGAGATCCTGAGCCGCCTGCCGGGCGAGCGCATCCCGATGCTCGTCCGCAAAGCCAAGCGGCCCAAGATCGACGATGAGCAGCCCGCGGGCGACGTCGCCGCGGCGATCGAGGACGCCTTCGACACCGAGATCGTCGAGGTCCCGCTGGGCGGCTACGAGCGACTGCAGCAGGTCGGCCCGCAGGACCAGCTCCTCCGCGCCGCTTGGCAGGCCCGCGTCTCGCGGCTGCTCGACGCCGCCGGCATCACCGAGGGCCCTGCGCTCGGCGAGGCGCTGACCGCCGAGGACTGGCTCGAGAACGAAGACCGCTGGAACCTCGAAGAGAACAACGGCGAGCAGCCCACCGACGAGGGCGACCCCCGCCGCGTGACCCCGCTCCGCTACATCCGCGTCGGCGGCCGCCCGCGCGACACCGCCGATACGCAGACCCTCCGCCGCGGCGACGACTCCCCGCTGACGCAGTCCACCCGCATCGATCCCAACAACGTCGAGGACGCCCAGAACGTCGATGACCGGCTCCGCGCCGCGATGGACGCCTATCGGCTCGTCTCGGCCGAGATCGTGCTCCGCCGCAAGGAGATCCTGTCGGTCGAGTCAGGCGCGGTGGGGGGCGCGGATATCGAGGAACGCCTGAGCGTGCTCCGCGAGAACGTCCGGCAGTACACCGAGCAGCTCGAGAAGCTCCGCATCGAGATCAACGAGCTCGAGGCCGAGCGCGACGACGCCGACGCCCGCCGCGAGGCAGGCCGAGGAGGCGACGTGGGCGGCGCGGGTGACCCCGGGCAAGCGGACCCGCCACCATCGAAGTAATCCACTCGATTTCCGCCGACCTTACGCCCGGATGGTCGTCTCGCCGCGATCGGTGATGTTCACCTTCGCGGGGCTGCCGCCGTGCTCATCGAAGACGAGCAGCTCGTTCTCGCCGTTCTTGAGCCACGACGTGGGCAGCGGCATCGCGCCGCCCGGCTCGACGGGCTTGCCCTCGGCGTCGTGCGTGAAGTAGCCGCCCGCATGGCGGCCGTTCAGGAACACCTGGCCCTTGGTCATTGAGCCGAGCTCGAGCTCCGGCGCGCGGACAGCCGACGCGTCCGAGACCTCGAACCGGCAGCGCCACCACGAGGGACCGGTCGGCGTCGGCGGCTTGGTCTTGGTGATGCCCCGGAACATCGCCGCGAGCGGCGGCTCCCACTTCGCGAAGCTGAACTCCGCCTTCGAGGTCAGCTCGTTCGTGCCCTCGAGCACCGTGAGCGAGGACGCCATCGTGCCGGCGAGCTCGGTGACGAACTCCGGATCACCGTCGCTGCCCTCCTCGTTGAAGGGCGCGAAGTGGATGACGTTCTTGCCGCGGTTGATGTCGTCGTTGCCCAGCGTGACCCGCGCGGTCTCGCCCTGCTCTAGGAACATCGTGGGCTCGTCGTTGATGATGACCTCGCCCCGCACCGCGACCGGGCCCAGCGTGACGAACAGCGGGCTCTTCTTGCGGTGCGTGAGCGTCCACTCGAGGCGGTACGGGTGCGTCACGTCGCCCACACGCATCTCGTAGAGCGGCATGTGGTGCTCGAGCGGCTTGACCGGCTCGGCCTCGACGACGTCGGGCTTGCCGACCTTGATCGCGGCCGTCTCGTAGAGCGGCTCGCACAGACCCTTCGGCTCGTGCAGATTGTTGCCCGAGGTCACGCGGCCCACGTTCTCCGCGAGCACCACCAGCGTTCGCGCGCCCTTCTTCAGCGACACACTCAGCTCGGGCTTCGCCGCGGGGCCCGTGCCCAGAACACCGGCCGGCTGGCCGTCGATGAACAGGTTCAGGCGGTCGCCCGAGCCCGGGGCGGCGATCTTGCCGCGCTTCGCCGCGCCCGCGGTGAAGTCGATCTTGTACCAGCCGTACCCGTGCGGGGTGCCGAGCGACGACAGATCCGAGGGACCCGGGATCGCCGCGAAGCGTGGGCTGGTGCCCTCGAAGTAGTCCGATGCCTCGGCGTGGTCCCAGTTGCTCAGGCTGACCTTCGCCGTCGCGGGCGCCTTCGCCGCGCCGTGGTTCTTCGTCGCGCCGTCGTTGTGGACGGTGACGTAGCCCTTGCCGTGCCCGACGGGTGCACCCTCGGCATCGACCGACGCGACGCCGACGTACGCGACCTCCGCGCCGTTCTCCGTGCCGAAGTACGTCTCGTCCGCCATCGCCTCTGAGACGACGACCACCGTGACCGCCTCGTGCCGCTCGACGAGCGGCTTGCGACCCTTGGGCACCTCGATCTCGAGCGGTGAGCCGTTGATCGAGATCTCGCCCGTCCCACCGCCGGGCCCGAACACGACGAGGATCTCACCGTGGAAGCCCAACGCGCACAGCGTGCAGTGGTCGAGCGTCGCGCGGCCCGCGAGCGTCGCGTCAAACAGACACCACGTCACCTGCTGCTCGCCCACGGGCGAGACCACTTCCGAGCCGTCCCGCTTGAGCAGCCGCACCGACTTGCCCTTGCGCTGCTTCGGGTTCGTGTCGTGGAAGCAGAACACCACCGAGCCCTGCGCGCCGTCCGAGTGCACCACGGCCGTCCCGACCGCGGTCGTCCCGGGCTCGTCGGCGGCACCGGGATCGACGACCACCGGACGCGAATCCGGGTCGAGCGACCCGAGCACCGAGGCGAACTTCGAGCTGAACATCGCGAGCCGCCGGATCGGCCCAAAGAACGACGTCGGACGCCCGCCCGAATCGACGAGCGCACCCGAGTCCTGGTCGGCCGTCAGCATCTGGTTCTCGCCCGCGACGAGCTTGCCCGAGCTGTGCTCGAACGCAACGCCCGGGCAGAACCGCGCGAGATTGATCTGGCCGCCCGCCGCGATCGCCTCGGCCATCCGCCGCTGGACAAGCAGCGGATCGGTCAGTTCGGGCTCGGGCTCGCCGTGCACGCGGTCCGCGCCCGATTCGAACCCGACGATGAGCTTGGGCTGCTCGGGCTTGACGTGCCCGAGCTGCCGCACGACGGAGTAGAGCCCCGCGTCGCCCTCCCAGCCGTCGATCTGGCTCTCAAGGCCCTGCCACATGTTATTCGCGTTGATGGTCGGGACGTTGAACCCCGACTCGCGGAAGTACCGCTGGATCTCGCCCAGGTAGCCCTGCGCCTTGAGGTCGTCGCCGCACGTCCATTGATGCTCGAGCTGGAAGAGCACGATGGGCCCGCCCTCGCCCGTCGCGTTGATCTGCAGGTCCTTGACCTGCGCGCTGAGCTGCGAGAGGTACTTGCTGACCGCCTCGAGGAAGGGCGCGGACTGCCCGCGCATCACGATCTCGCTTTCCTGCAGCAGCCACCACGGCAGCCCGCCCAGGTCCCAGTGCCCGCCGACATAGGGGCCCGGGCGCAGGATCACGTGCAGGCCCTTCGAGCCCGCCATCTCGACGAACGCCCGGACGTCGTTGTCGCCCGTGAAATCGAACTGACCCTTCCGGGGCTCCGACCGGGCCCAGAACACCGGCGCCACCACCGCGTTCAGGCCCGCGAGGCGGGCGGCGTGCAGGCGATCGTTCCAGCTCTCGCGCGGCAGGCGGGCGAACGGGATCGTCCCGCTCATCAGCCAGACCCGACGACCATCAAGCATGAAGCCGCGGCCGTCGAAGGTGACACTCGGCATAAACCGAAGACTCCAAAAGGGCAAACCCCGCTCGGGCTGCCGAAGAAGACGGCCGCGGGGCACAGGGACGGTCCAACGCCTCGCCTGCCCGCGGCCGGATATGCTCTCGGCTCGCCCGCTCAGGACGCGCCGTTCAGGGCGGCAAGGATACGGCCTGAATCGGCTCACGGCAACGCGAGCGAACAGGCTGCCCCGCCGGGCTCCGCCGCCCGGTCTCCAACACGCTCAGAGCCGTTCGAGCGCCCAGACCCGGTCTGACTCCGGGCCAGACCGTCCCCGGCACCGCCGGGCAAGAGAAGAAGACCCCCGGGGGATCGCCGGCATGCTCTCCAGAACCAGACGCACCGCACCCTCCGTCGCGATCGCCTCGCTGATCGCCCTCGCGGGCTGCACCGATCCCCTCTCGCCCGTCGATCGCAAACTCGACCAACTGATCACCGCCCGGTCAGCCCTGCTCGGCGCGGACACCCTGAGCCCGGACCGCCAGTTCGAGCCCGAGGAGGCGTATCTCACCGACTCGATGGACAACGAGTCGCCCGAGAGCCGCAACCCCGACGCCGCCGAGATCGATGTCGATGCCATCGACCCGCTCGCCGAGGACCGCAGCGCGGCCGCTCGTCTGACCGGGTTCGTCAATCACGCCCTCGGAACCACCGTGGACCCGGCCGGGGAGCTGCCCCGCCCCGTGATGCAGCTCAGCCTCGAAGGCGCGTTCACCCAGCTCCAGCTCACGGGTCGCGACTACCTGACCGCCGAGGAAAGCTACCTCTTCGCCGCGATCAACCTGCTCCAGACGCGGCACCTGTTCAACACGCGGTTCTTCAACGACACCCAGGTCCAGCTCTCGGGCTTCGGCGACGAGGGCCGCTTCCAGCACGCCGTCGAGATCCTCAACGATCTCCGTCTGACCCGCAGACTCCGGGGCGGCGTCAACCTCACCGCGAGCTGGCTCACCGCCGCGACAGAGCAGCTCCGCGACGTCGCGACCGACCGGTGGGTCCAGTCCTCGAGCATCGTGCTCGGCGCGGACATCCCGCTGCTGCAGGGCGCGGGCCCGACCGCCGACGAGGACATCATCTCCGCCGAGCGCAACGTGGTCTTTGCTGCCCGGACCTTCGAGCGCACCCGCCGCCAGCTCCTGGTCAGCACGGCCGCCACGTACTTCAGCCTGCTCCAGGCGCAGGCCAACATCGAGGCCCAGATCCGACAGGTCGAGAGCCTGCAGAACCTCCTCGATCAGACCGTGGCCGAGGTCGAGGCGGGCCGAACGCAGAGCTTCCAGATCGGAATCGCCGAGAGCCAGGTTCTTGGTGCCCAGTCGGGCCTTGCCAGCCTCCAGGAGAACTACGTCTTCGCGCTCGACAACTTCAAGATCCAGCTCGGCATCCCGATCGAGACCCCGCTCGAGATCCTGCCCCTCGACTTCGAGATCGAGGTCCCCGACATCACGATGCGTACGGCGGTGGATGCCGCGATCGCGTACCGCCTCGACCTGCAGAATGCCCGCGACGGCGTGGACGACCAGCGTCGCGCAATCCGCAACGCCCGCAACGCAATCCTGCCCGAGTTCGATATCACCGGCTCGCTCACGATCCCCACCGACGACGGCAGCGGCCTCGAAGACGACGACACCGGCGGCTTCGACGTGGACGGCGAGGAGCTCAACTACACCCTCTCGGGCGTCTTCAGCCTGCCCCTCGACCGCCGCATCGAGAGGCTCGAGCTGCGCGACCAGATGATCCTCTTCCAGCGCGTCGTCCGGAACTACTACGAGTTCCGCGACGGCGTCATCGTTGATGCTCGCGACGCCGTCCGCAACGTCGATCTCGCACGCTTCGCGCTCGAACTCGCGGAGCGGCAGGTCGAGATCAACGAACAGCGACAGGAAGCCCAGCGACTCAACCCCGGCGACGTGACGACCCAGCAGATCGTCGATACCCAGACCGACCTCATCAACGCGCAGAACGATCGGAACGAAGCCGAAGCGGACCTGCGCAACGCCATCCTCGACTTCCTGCTCACGACGGGTCAGCTCCGCGTCGCGCAGGACGGCACGCTGCTGCCGCCGCCGGGCCTCGTACCCGAGCCGGGCGACAACGAGCCGTTGGTCCCGCTCGACCCTAACGACCCGGATGACGGCGGCTAAGCCGAGCGCGAATGAGACTGTGGTTCAGGTGATCCGCTCGAGCAGGTGACCGACGATCACGATCGCGCCCGCGTAGAGCAGCGTGATCGTCAGCCCGACCTGCACCGCCATCAGCCCCGCCTGCCGCAGGTAGAGCCCCATCGAGAACGAGCCGCCCTTGTTCGGCACGCGGACCGCTTTGTAGCCGAACGACAGCAGCACCACGAGCGGCACGATCAGCAGATACCACTGATCGTGGACCGCGAGCGGATCAAGAAACGGACGCCACGCGAGCACG
The DNA here is from genome assembly GCA_038746265.1 of Planctomycetota bacterium. GTDB lineage: Bacteria > Planctomycetota > Phycisphaerae > Phycisphaerales > UBA1924 > JBCBKP01. Next base: position 2,172 of record JBCDKU010000058.1, on the reverse strand, counting down.
CTCATCACGACGCGTCCTCCGTCTGCTCATTCTCGTCGGGCTCGGCCACCTGACCGGCGCCGCTCCCGACGTCCCGCACCGTCGGCACGGCCGCGTCGAAGAACACGATGATGTTCAGCAGCCCCGCGCACAGGATGTAGAGCATCGCGATCTCGTTGAGCTTGCCGAGCCCCTCGCCGATCGGGGGCGCGCCCGCCTCGAACGAGCCCTGAGGCACCGCCACCGGGAGCTGCCGCGTCTCGCCCTGCCCGCTGATCGCGTCGAACACGATCACGTCCACGACCTCGCGCGTCTCGTCGGGCCCGATCCGCCGCTTGATGATCCGCGTGTCAAGCTCGTTCTCCGAGACCGAGTAGTCCGGCCCGCTCGAGCTCGTCCGGCGGCTCAGCCCGAGTTCCTCCGCCCGGCCGCCCTGCACCGGGTACGCCTTGGTCGATTGGTGGTACGCATCCACGGCGAACACGATGGGCCCGCCGAACGCCTGCCCGAGGAACCACGCCCGGTCCTCCCGGCTGTCGATCGCGTCCACGCCGCCGATCAGGAGCCCGCCAAGAAGCAGCCCCAGCACGCCCACGCCCGCGAAGATCCCCCGCTCGACGCGCCCCGTCAGCGCGTGCCCGAGACCGGGCAGCACGATCGAGAGCAGCCCCGCCATGGGGGTGATCGAGGGGGTGGGTCGTGACGAGCTTGGAGCGGGCAACGGGTTCTCCACGTGATCCCGGGGGTCGAGCGCCGGCCGCCGTGTGCGGCCCGCACGCCCCGGGGGAGGGCCGAGTCTAGCCGGCAGAGCAGTTCTACAGCCGACTCAATGTCCGGGTTCCGTCGGCCCGATGAGTTGACACGTCGATCGAGGCCGCTAGGCTCGCGGCGCATCGGAGGCTCCGCGTGGGAGCGACCGCCCGCTGTGGGGCGGGCAGGCCGCCTCCGAGTGCCGCGGCAACGAGCCGTCCCGGCGCCGCCCGGGGAATTGCGCCACCGGCGTGGAGAACCAGATGGCCCTCACCCTTCTCCCTCCTGAGACCGAAACCGAGTCCACCGACACCGCGCCGACGCCCGCGTTCCCAGCGGCCGACCCCTGGTCGGAGTCCTGGTCCGCCCCCGTCTGCGACTACGACGACGACAAGGACGAGGACGAGGCGTACTTCGAGGGTGACGACTTTGACGATGATGACGACGACGAGCCCGTCTTTGACGAGTTTGACGACGAATTCGACGAGGACTTCGGGACCGACAAGGACGACAAGGACGATGACGACGAGGACGAGGACCTCTGATCCCGCCGTGTCGCGACGCCGCTGACCGACGGATCGCTCTTGACCGGGTCCTCCCTTCGACGGGGGACCGGCCGTGGCAGAACGCAACAACACCAACCGAAGCGCTGATCGTCGGAACGACCGGCGAGCCGACCGCCGTCGCGTGATCGACCAGACCGATCGAGGCCCGGGCGATCGCCGCAAGTCCGACTCGAAAGACGGCTCCGCCAAGACCGGCCTCGAGCGCCGACGGGGCCCGGGCCGCCGCCTGAGCGATTTCTCCAAAGCCGCCGAGAACGGCGAGCTCACCCCGGAGCAGTTCGCCTTCGTCCGCGCGATGGAAGCGTTCAAGAAAGCCAACGGTGTCGGCTTTCCCAGCTGGACCGACGTCATCGAAGTCATCCGCCTGCTCGGCTACCGCAAGGTCCAGGCCTCGCAGCTGAGCCTGCAGGGCGTCGAGGACTGGCGCGAGAAGCCCGACGCCGACGCGGGCGTCCGCCCCGACAACTGGGAGAAGCGGTTCACGATGCCGAAGACCGCCGCCGCCCCGGACGTCACGGACCTCGATGAGCAGGAACTGCTGGACCTCGACGATCAGGACTTCAGCGAAGCCGCCTGAGACGCCCGCAACGCGTGAGCGTGCAAGCAGTACCGTGACGGCGTGCTCTTCTCGCTGATCACCGCCCTGCTCGCGCAGCCGGCTCCCGAGCCCTTCACCTTCACCTCCGAAGGGCAGGCGGGCGTGTGGACGCACCGCGCCGTCGTCGAACGCCCGGACCCGGCGTTCGACACGGGCTACGCCGTCATGCTCTGGTCGGGCGGGTTCGCGACCGATCTCAACTGGTCGCTTCCCGGCTCCTACACGATCGAGGGCGAGACCACCCGGCTCACCATCACCGGCAAGACCCACCGCGACGGG
>JBCDKU010000057.1:0-16835 GCA_038746265.1 Planctomycetota bacterium | reverse complement strand
CGCACCAGTACCTCAGCTCGACCGTCCTTGTTGCGTTCGCGATGTTCGCTGTCGGGGCGCTGAAATGCCGGTTCGTCGCCGAGAAGTGGTGGCGCGGTGGCTTCGAAACGATGCTCGTCGGCGGCCTTGCTGCGGGACTCGCGTATCTGGTCGGCTACCTGCTCGGCGGGCTTGAACACAGCTAGTACAGTCAGCCTGCGAGATCTTTCCGGATTTCTTTGTAACCCGGCCAGTCAAAGTTTTCAAGAAACCGGGCCGCTTCGCGAAGTCCGTTTTCAAACAGCGTGATCTGGTTTTCCTTGGAAAGATTAAAATCGAGCCAGTTAATATCATTTGTATTAATCCATGCAACGAGTTCTTTGTAGTCCGGATTATTCCGAATAAATTCTTTGTCGGCTGCGCTGCGCGCGGCGCTGAACATATCGGCAAGCAGATCTAGGGGGCCCTTCACGGAGTTTGCCTCTTCGGGAAGCTTGCCGAGCTTTACGCCAAATGTCGGGAGGCGCGGAATGGTTGGCGTATCGTTTGGGCCAGCGCGTCGATGGAAGAGGCTGATCGGAAAATTGCTCAGTATGCCGCCATCCACAAAGGTGGTTTCACGGGGCGCTTGCTTTAGTCCCGAAATAGTGCTTCGGAAATTGGCGCCAAGTGGACCCGGTATCTTCACTTTCATCGGCTGAAAGAAATACGGCACAGACATTGATGCTCGCACATACAGAGCTGGGTTGACATTCTCCCAGTTCTCCCAATAACGATGAGCCTCCTCTGGGAATACCGCCTTTCGGCTCAGCGAGAGATCCGTAGCAACGACCTTGAGTTGGGCATTGAAGGGCCTGCCGCCGAGTCCTTTGAGAGATGGCTTGTTATTCATTTTGTTATGAAGATCCTCTGTGGTCGTAATGTGATGTTTACTAATTATAGATACGAGCCAATTTAAGAATCCTTTCCCCGGGTTGATGCCGAGCTTTCCGAGCATGATTTCATCAAGATTTGGCACCAACGCTCCGAGCTGAACTGTCCGGGCAGCGATATTCGAGCCCAAAGACAGTGTCTTCGCGAACACTTTCGCGTCGACACCGCCGTCGACAAACTTCATCATGTCGAGCGGCCCGATGATATCGAGCACTTCTCGTGAACGGAACTCGTTCGGCGGCGCGACCGAGCCAAGAAGCAGCGCGTTGATGGAACCCGCTGAAGTACCACCGATTGAGCGGAATCGCAGTCCAGCCAGCTCGAGGCCGTAGGTGTATCCGACAAGAGCAAGCCCAAGCACGCCGCCGCCTTCCATGACTAAGTCGACATACTGGGTCCCGCCGGGACCCGTGATGTCACTGAATTTCTTCTGGCCAGCTGCTCTGCAGCGTTCAATTGCGTGGATCGCGTTGCCACTGCCAAGATAATCCTGTGGGTCATAAGTCATAGTCTATTGATCCGTAAGAAATAGACGGTGTTTGCGGGTCGACGCACGCTGCGCCTACGCGTGTTGATCATACTGGAAATAATCTAGCCACTGTTGAGCGGGGGATGTTCCACAAACAAACACACTGCTCAAGATCACTCGCGAATGAGTGCAATGATCCCGGCGACAGCCGCTGCTGCCGCGGATTCGTGATCCTGCCCGCGGTCGAACTCGATCGTGAGAACCGGGATCCCGATATCGAGCCCGGCCCATGAGCCGAGCGAGCCCGGCGGGTTGGTGTAGTTCGGAACGACACGCCACCGCGCGTCGGTCCGCTGCGCGGCCTCTGCAAACGCAATCGCCTCCGTCTCGGCCGGGCCATCGAAGTTCACGAACGGCCCACTGCGTGTCGAGTGGAACGCAACGATCACGTCGGGATCAAACGACTCGATCAGACGTGCGATCGCGCGCGACTCGGGTTCTGAGAGCGGCGCTCGTCCGTTCCGGACACTCGGTCGGAAGTTGCTCGCCGGGAAATTGCGGTTCACGTCCACGCCCCGGCTGTTGTACCGCGACCCGTGCCGGGCCCCGCTCGGGTTCACGACCGGGACGTACGCGATCTCGGCGATGTCCGACGCACCGAGCGGCGCCTCTCGGAGCCAGGCGTCGAGGAACGACGGATCGAGTTCGTCCTCATTGCCGTGGATGACACCCAGGAGCAGCAGCCGCAAGTCACCGGACCCGAAGCGGACGGCGGAGGGGATCACCGGATCCGGACGCCAGCCCACATCGACGATTCTGGCAGGCAGGGACGCTCTCTCCTCGACCTTCGCGTCCTCAGCCTCAACAACGATCAGTACGTCTTTCGATGCGTCCGACTCAGCGACGACCGGCGCCCAAGCAGGCTCGGGCGTCGCGGCTGCCGGCTCACGCACGCTGTCCGGTCCGGCACACGCCGAGAGCAGCAGCGAGACCGACAGCATCAGAAGTCCGGCGTGCACGCGATGGTTGGTGGGGAAGCGGCGTTCTGGATTCCGCGGGCTCACCGCGCGTCCTCGAGCACCTCGCCGATCGCGCCCTCTCCGACACCGAGCTGTGTCCCGAGGCCGAGCATCATCCGGTTGCCGTAGGCGAAGTAGCCCACAGCCTGGCACAAATCGAGGATCTCGCGGTCGGTCAGCCCCCCCTCGCGTAGCGCCTCGACGTGAGCCGCGGACATCTCGCCGGGTGTGAGCGCGAGCGCCTCGGCGTACACCACCATCGCCCGCTCCCGCTCGGACAGCGACGACACGTCGCCCGCCTTGAGTTCCTCGCCGAGTCCTTTGCGATCGTTGGGCAGCAACCGCTCCAGCCCCGCGGCGTGGTGCTCAAGGCAGTACCCGCACCCATTCGCACGGCTCACCCACACCCCGACGATCTCCCGCTCGACGCGCGACACGGGGCTCGGCCGATGCAGCGACTGCGCGTACAGCGCATGGTGCGCGAGCATCGACTCCGGATTCAGCGAGTGCACCTTGAACGCGTTGTCCACAAGCCCGTCGGCGTTTGCGAAACGGCCGTAGAGCTCGGCAAGTTCACCCGTGGCGTCGGATTCGGCGATGGTCTCGATGTAGGCCATGCACGTAGCCTAGCTCAAACCTGCAGCACACCCGTCTTGAAATCCCCGCCCGCCGCGCCGTCCCAGCCCGCCGCCGCCTCCAGAGCCGCGATCAGCTCCCGCCGGGTCTCGTGCGGCGCGATCAGGCGGTCCACCCAGCCGCGTGCTGCGCCGTATCGGATGTCCTGTTGCTCGTTGTAGCTCGCGCTGACGGCATCCAGAATCTGCTTGTGCGTCTCGGCGTCGATCTCCTCGCCGCGACGCTGCCTCGCCCGCTCCTCGATCATCGCCAGCGTGCCCGAGGCCGACCCCGCGCCCATGACCGCGAACTTCGCGCCGGGCCACGCGAGCGAGAGGAACTGGTCGAACGCCCGCCCGCACATCGCGTAGTTGCCCGCGCCGTAGCTCGCGTTGACCGTCAGCACCAGCTTCGGCACGACGCAGTTCGCCATCGCGTTGACCATCTTCGCGCCCGACCGGATGATCCCGCCCTGCTCGGAGTCGCGGCCGACCATGAAGCCGGTCGTATCGACGAGGAACAGGATCGGGATCCGCCGCTGGTTGCAGTCCATGATGAACCGCGCCGACTTGTCGGCCGAGTCGTCGTAGATCACGCCCGGCATCTGCACCGTCTTGCCGGGCCCCGCCTTGCCGCCCGGCGTGACCTTCTCCACCAGCTTGCGCTGGTTCGCGAGGATGCCGACGGGCCGCCCGCCGATCCTCGCATACCCGCACACGATCGTCTTGCCGTAGTCCGACTTGTACTCGTCGAAATCGGGCGTGAGCGATTCATGCCCGTCCGCGTTCGGCAAGGCCCGCGCATCGACGATCGTCTCGATCAGATCCATCACGTCGTACTGCTCGCCCGCCGCCGCCTTGACGACCTCGTACACGTCCTCGCCCGGACGCACCGGCGGCACGCCCTCGGGCTTCTCGGCCGCCTCAACCGCGTACTTCGACACCAGCTCCCGCACGCGCACAAGGCACGCCTCGTCGTTGGGCTCCTTGAAGTCGATCGTGCCCGAGATCTCCGCGTGCATCGTCGCGCCGCCGAGATCCTCGTCGGTGACCTCCTGCCCGATCGCCGCCTTCACCAGCGCGGGCCCGGCGAGATACAACCCGGACCCCTCGGTCATCAGCAGGGTGTCGCACATGACGGGCAGGTAGCCGCCGCCCGCGACACAGTTGCCCATGATCGCCGCGATCTGCGGGATGCCGTCGGCCGAGATCACCGCGTTGTGCCGGAAGATCCGCCCGAAGTCGTCGGTGTCCGGGAAGACGTCCTCCTGCAGCGGCAGGTAGACACCCGCCGAATCCACGAGGTAGATCAACGGCAGCCGACCGCGGTGCGCGATCTCCTGGGCCCGGATGATCTTCTTGCAGGTCATCGGGAAGAACGCCCCGGCCTTCACCGTCGCGTCGTTCGCGATGATCATGTGCGGACGCCCGTGGATGGGCCCGACGCCCGTCACCACGCCCGCCCCCGGCGCTCCGCCGTGCTCGGCGTACATGTTGTACGCGGCCCACAGCCCCGTCTCCTGGAAGAACGACTCCGGGTCGATGAGCTTCTCGACCCGCTCCCGGGCGGTGAGCCGCCCCTTGGCGTGGTGCCGCTCGATCGCCTTGGGCCCGCCGCCCTGCTTGATCTTCGCCTCGATCTCGAGGGCTTCGGTCAGGGCGGCGTAGAGAGGACTGTCGGTCGCGGTGGCGGTGGTGGGGCTCATGCCGCGAGGGTAGGAAGGCATCGAACCTCTACGCCGACCGCTGCTCGTCGTGATAGGTTGCCCCCATGAGAACGATCGCCGCCCTCGTCCTGCTCGCCTGCTCCCTCCTCACCCCCCTCGCCCACGCTCAGGACGAGCCCATCCGCTACCCGAGCGAGCCCTCGATCACCTACCACCGCGGCCGCGTCGCGGGGCAGACCATCGAGTACCTCGCCGAGGCGAGCGTGCTGCACCTCACCGATGACCTGCTCAAGACCGAGGCCGCCATGTTCCACATGGACTACATCCGCCTCGGCAACTGGACGCAGCAGGGCGTCACCGAGGAGGTCCGCCGGCTGCTGGGCGATGACGCCTTCAACCGCGTTCGGGCGGCATTCGGCGCCGACGGCGCGCCGCGGGCGCTCCCGCTCGTCGCCAAGCTCGCCCGCGAGGCGGGTCTCGGTCTCAATGAGCTCATCGCGATGCCGCCCGCCCGCGAACGTCCCGTGACCTTCGTCTTCAACGGAGGCCCGGGCTCCAGCTCGGTCTGGCTCCACCTCGGAATGTTCGGTCCCCGCCGCGTCGCGTACGCCGACGCTTTCGGCAGGCCCGGCCCCGCGCCCTACGGCGTCGTTGAGAACGAGGACTCGCTCCTCGACGTCACCGACCTGGTCTTTATCGACCCGGTCTCGACGGGCTACTCCCGCGCGCTCCGCGATGAGGAGAAGGGCAAGTTCCACGGCGTCGAGGGCGACCTCGAGTCGGTCGCCGAGTTCATCCGTCGCTGGATCGGAGATCACCGCCGCTGGTCGAGCCCCAAGTACCTCGCGGGCGAGTCATACGGCACGACCCGGGCCGCCGGCGTCGCGCGCGAGCTGTGGTCCGATCGCATCGCGATCAACGGCGTCATCCTGATCTCGACCGTCCTGAACTTCCAAACCATCCGCTTCAACGACGGCAACGACCTGCCCTACATGCTCTTCCTGCCGACCTACACCGCGACCGCGCACTTCCACCAGAAGCTCCCGCCCCGCCTGCAGAACCTGCCCCTCCGCGACGCCCTGCGTGAAGCCGAGCGGTTCGCGATCGGCGACTACGCCCTCGCGCTCCTGCGAGGAACCCAGCTCACCCCCGAAGAACAGCGAGCCATCGCCACCCGCATGTCAGAGCTCACGGGCGTCAGCGTGGACTTCATCCTGCGATCCAACCTGCGCGTGCCGCAGCAGTCGTTCAGCAAGGAACTCCTGCGCAGCGACGGCCGCACCGCGGGCCGCCTCGACTCACGCTTCGTCGGCCTCGACATCGACGACGTCGGCGACTCGACCGAGTACGACCCATCCATGGCGGCCATCAGCGGCAGCTACACCGCCTCGCTCAACCAGTACCTCCGCGACGAGCTGGGCTTCGACTCCGACCTGAACTACCTGATCCTGTCCGGCGCGGTCAGCCCCTGGTCCTACGCGGGCCGGGGCGAGAACCGCTACACGAACGTCGGCGAGGACCTCCGCCAGGCGATGCACCAGCAGCCCAGCCTGCGCGTCTTCGTCGCCTCGGGCTACTTCGACCTCGCGACGCCCTACTTCGCGGCCGACTACACCGTCGATCACCTCATGCTTCGCCCCGAGCTGCGCGGCAACGTCAGCGTGGGCTACTACGAGGCGGGCCACATGATGTACATCCGCCGCGCGTCCCGCGAGAAGCTGCGCAACGACATGCTGACGTTCTACAGAGAGACCCCGAAGGGCGACGCGACCGAGCGGTAAGCAGTAATGCGATAAGCAGTAATCAGGCTCGGCGACGCCGAGCCGCGAGCAGGCCGCCCGCACCAAAGACCGCCGCAGCCGCGGGCGCGGGGATGTTCGGATCTGCAAACGTCCGGAAGACGATGTCGGTTCCCGAGAGGTTGCCGCCGCCGATGACGACCGAGCCACGGTCGTACGGCGAGGGGCTGTCGCGGTCCGCACTCACAACGAGCGCATCGGAGAGCTCGACGAGCATGAAGAGCTGCACCTCGGGCGTCACAAGGAACGGGCTGTCGAAGGTCAGGAGCGGCCGCGTCCCGCGATCGACATCGGTGACCGTCACGGTCCCGAGCAGCCCCGAAAGGCCGCCGACCGAGCCCGACCCGTCGTACATCGAGAACACCGACACCGTGACGTCGGTCGTCAGGGCGCCGGTTCCGTTGATCCCGATCTCGATCGCCGCGATGTTGTCGAGGGCCGGCGTGAACGTCTGAACCACCGGACCGCCCAGACCACCAGCAACCAGCGTGGCACCGATCTGATCGACGACAAGCTGACCCTGAGCGACGGACGTCAGACCGCACGCAGCAGCCAGGACAAGCGAAGTCTTCTGCATGATGAATCCCCATCTACGGATGAACTCAAACGATGCGCATGTCCGCGATCGCCACCACCCGATTCCGAGGTTCTCGGGCAGTTTCTGGCGGTGGCAGACGGAATCCACCCCTGAACTTGGGTCCGGTTGAAGTTCGGCAACAAAATGTTGGCCAATCACCACCCAAACGCTTGCGTTCGGGTTCGGTTGTGTGTATCTTCTGCCCGCCGGGCCCGCGTTCGACGCCGCCCCCGGCCGCTCCGCGATCCGGTGTGGATCACGGGTGATGAGCGTCGGCACACGTGCGGCCCGCACGGCTGAGGCTCGAGAGCAGCAGGCTCCCCGCCAAGAACGCCCGAGGCCCCGCACGCAGGCAGGGAAAGGAGGGCCACCATGGCCCGCAGTTCGTCCAATAGCGCTACCGCTCCGAAGTCGTCGTCCGCGAAGGCGGATTCCGCCAGTTCCTCAAACGGTTCTTCAAACGGGACTTCAAAGGCCAAGTCAGGCGGCAAAACCGCCACCGACAAAGCCGGCACCAGGCCCGCCGCTGAGGTTGAAGCCAAGGCCGGCACGGCATCCGCACAGCCGCCGGCACTCAAGCCCGACCCCGAGAAGCAGCAGGCCCTCGACCGGGCGCTCTCTCAGATCGATCGCTCCTTCGGCAAGGGTGCGATCATGCGGCTCGACGAGGACGCCTACCTCGCCATCCCCGGCATCTCGACCGGCACTCTCTCGCTCGATCTCGCTCTCGGCGGACGCGGCATCCCCCGCGGCCGCATCGTCGAGGTGTTCGGCCCGGAAAGCTCCGGTAAGACCACCCTGGCCCTCACCGTCGTCGCCAACGCCCAGCGCAAGGGCGGCGTCGCGGCCTTCATCGACGCCGAGCACGCCCTCGACCCGACCTGGGCCCGCCGCCTGGGTGTCAACATCGACGAACTGCTCGTCAGCCAACCCGACACGGGCGAGCAGGCGCTCGATATCTGTGAGCTGCTCGTCCGCTCCAACGCGGTGGACGTGATCATCGTGGACTCGGTCGCCGCCCTGATCCCGCGGGCCGAGATCGAGGGCGACATGGGCGACGCCGTCGTCGGTCTGCAGGCCCGCCTGATGTCGCAGGCGATGCGCAAGCTCACGGGCGTGATCGCCCGCTCGAACTGCACCGTCATCTTCATCAACCAGATCCGCGAGAAGATCGGCGTCATGTTCGGCAGCCCCGAGACCACCCCGGGCGGCCGCGCGCTCAAGTTCTACAGCTCCGTCCGTCTCGACATCCGCCGCACGGGCCAGATCAAGGACGGCGACGTCTCCGTCGGCAACCGCACCCGCGTCAAGGTCGTCAAGAACAAGGTCGCCCCGCCCTTCCGCCAGGCCGAGTTCGACATCATGTTCGACGAGGGCATCAGCTGGTCTGGCGACCTCGTCGATCTCGCCGTCGAGTGCAAGGTCTGCGAGAAGTCCGGCGCGTGGTACAGCTACGGCGACATCCGCCTGGGCCAGGGCCGCGAGCGGGCGAAGGAGTTCCTCCGCGACAACCCCGAGCTCTCGCAGGAGATCCGCGCCGCGGTCCTCGAGATCAAGGCCCCCAAGCCCGCCAAGAAGCCCGAGCAGCCGGAAACCGCGAACGCATAACGCATATTGCGGGACCCGTGCCAGGCCCCGTCATTCCGATGCCGGGTCCACTGAACGCCCGAAGCACCCTGCCTAAACTCCGTTCTGCCCGCGGATGTGGCGGAATTGGCAGACGCGCTAGGTTCAGGTCCTAGTGGGGGTAAAACCCCGTGGAGGTTCGAGCCCTCTCATCCGCATTCGAATAAACGACACCGCCGGCCCCCAAAGGCCGGCGGTTGTCATTTTGGAACAAACTCAACCACCAAAAAAGAAAGCCGCCCGACCATATCAGGATCGGGCGGCAAGAGTGTTCCGATCAGCCCGCGGAGCCCCGCTCCGCGAGACGTACCAGAGCAAGGAAGCGGCGGAGGCCGCGCCCGAGCGCTCCAGTTAGTCGTCGAAGTTCGTCGGCACGATCACGAACTGCTTCAGGTCGCTCGCGTTCTGGAACAGGTCCTCCGTCGAGAGCGGGTTCGGCAGCGCCGGCGGGGTCGCCAGGCGGCTGTCCCAGTTGCTCTGGGCCGTGACCGTGAAGTCACGGGCCGCGTCGCGGAAGCGCTGCTCGGCCTCGCCCGCGAGCTCGCGAGCCGCGATCGCCCGGGCACCGGCCTGGCGGCGGCGGGTCTGATCGCGGAAGGCGGTCAGGAAGTCCGAGGCGTACGCGCGGTCGCGGTCGGCCTGCGTGCCGGCGATGCGGGCGTCGAAGAGCTTGGCGACCGCTGTCTCCTCGGCGTCGGCAACCGCGAGCTGCTCCTGAGCCGCGGCGTAGGCGATCGAGTTCATCGAGTCGATCTGGGCGCGGCGGGCGAGGTCGAACGCCTCGGCACGCTGCAGATCAGCCTCGGCGATCGCGGTGGTCCGCTGAACCTCCGCCTCGTGCGCCAGACGCTGCGCGTCATTCAGGCGACGAAGGTGAGCGAGGTCAGCAGCCGAGCGACGCTTCGAGGCCTCGTGGGCCGCGGCGAGCTCGGTGGCGTTGACGATCGCGATCCGCTCAAAGGTCTCTGCCTGCGCGGTCTGCTCCTCGAAGTTCGCTTGGGAGACAGCGAGGTAGCTGTCCGACGAGGCGTCCATGCGAGCGAGCTCGGCGCTGAGGATCTGCTCGGCGGCCTGGATCTTCTGATCGAGCTGCGCGACGGCCGCACGCTGGCTGGTCTCGAGGCTCTCGGCCTCGGCGAGCAGCTGGTTGGCGCGGGCGGTGCCGCGGCGGAGCGTCGAGTCGCGGCGGACCTCGAGGGCGAGGGCCTGGCTCTGCCCGTTGCGGCGGTGCGCGTCGGCCTGAGCGAGAAGCTGGTTCACGCGGGCGGACGACTTCTTCTCGAGCGCATCGGCGCCGCTGCGGAGCGACTCGATCTTCGCGATCGTCGTCTTGCGCGACGAGTCGGCGTCAACCAGAGCGCGGTTCCGCTCGGCGTCGGCGGTCGCGATCACCGCGTCGGCCTTGGCGAGCAGCTGCGCGATCGACGCGGCCTGCTGCTGCTGCTTCGCGATGATCCGGGCCTCCCAAGCCTCGTCCTCCGCGAGCTTCTGCGTGTGCCACGACACGAACTCGGCGTGCTCCTGATCGCGGGAAGCGATCGCCTCCGACGCCTGCGCGTCGGCCTCGGTGCGGAGCTTGGTCGCCTTCGCGAGGCCGATCTTGAAGTCGGCGATGCGGTCCGGCTCGACGATGACCGGCTTGCCGCTCGCGCGGGTCGCGCCCGGGGTCGAGGCGTCGCGGTTGGGCTTGGTCTCGTCCTGCGGCTCGACGAGGTTCACCGAGCCGTTCTTCGCCTCCTTGGCGATCTGCGAGAGCAGGCGGGCCTGCATCTTCGCGGCCTGGGCACGCGCCTCGGTCTCGATGCGGTTGATCTCGTCCTCGGCGAGCTTGCGGTCGTGGGCCGCCTGCTCACGGATCGCCGCCACGCGGGCAGCGACCTCGGCCTCGATGAACGCCGCGCGGGCGCTCGCCTCGGCGGCGGTCGCGCGGGCACGCTTGGCCTCGACGGCCGCCATCTGGCGGTTGAACTGCTGGCTGATCCACTCGGTCGCCTCGGTGAGCGTCACGTCGGCAAGCCGGCGGTCCTCGGCAAGAGCCGCGAACTCGGACTCGATCTCGGCGCCGAAGCGGCGGCGGTCTTCCTCGGCCTGGGCGCGGATCGTCGCGGCTTCCTGCGCCGCGTCGTTGTACTCCACCTCGGCCGCGTTCACGGACAGGTCGAACTGGGCGCCGGCGTCCTGAGCCTCAAAGGCCTCGGCCTCGGCGAGCATCTCCGCGATCTTGGCCTTGCTCTGCTCCTCGAGCGAGCGGGCCTGCTCGGTCGCGTCCTTCGCGAGGGCGAACGCCGTCTCGCGGGCGGTCTGGGCCTGCTGGTTCAGGTCAGCGACCTCGGCCTCGGTGGTCTTGGCGACCGACTCGCTCTCGGCACGCAGCGACGAGACCTGCTCGTCGGCGCGGGTCGAGGTCTGCTCACGGACGATCCGCATCTGCTGGATCGTCGCGCCGCCGCGGTGCTCCGCGGCCGTGCGGGCGGCGAGCATCTGCTCGTGCTCCGCGAGGGCCTGCGCCCAGTTGGTCTCGGCCTGCGAGCGGATCTCCTCGACCTCGCGCTGCCACTCTTTGATCGACGCGGCGAGGAACGCCTCCTCGCGCTGCTGATCGGCGATCGCCGCGATCTGGCGGGCGTCGATGCGGCTCGACGTCTCGCGGCGACCCGCGTTGAACACCTGGTCCATGCGGTCGGCGGTCGCGAGCTGCGACTCACGATCGCTCATCGCGGTCTGGAACTCCGAGTCCGAGTACGCGAGCTGCTCGTCGCGGTCGGCATCGGCGGTGAGCTGCGAGGTGAACGCCGCGGCGCGACGCGACTCGATCTCAGCGGTCGAATCGACCGCCTCGCTCAGCCAACGCTCGGGGAGGCGGACCTCCTTGGCGAGCGTCTTGTAGTAGGGCTCGGTGTACGCGCCCTCGGCGTTGGTCGCGTCGAGCGACCGGGTGGCCAGCGGCTCGCTGTCGCGGACGTTGGCGGTGATGTCGTCACGCGAGGCGCAGCCGCCCGCGAGGGCAACGATCGCGCCAAGGGCCGGGAGGGCGAGACGACGGAAATTCGTCAGGTTCTCGGAACGGTTCACTGCGGGTCTCCTTCGGGGATGGACCGTGGTCTCGGGCCGCCATTGGTTCCTTCGCGCCGGCCCATCGCGCTTGGCGTCCGAGAGATCGGGAATCTGCCCAGCGGGGTTCAGCCCCCGAGGAAGCGCGGTCGCACGCGGCACACGCCCGTCAGGGTGTGTAACGGTTACCCTCCAAAGTTGGGTGGTCCGACACCCCATGGGAGGTGCAATCCGTGCGCACGGTCTGCTGCGGTTTCGATGAAGCGGGCTACGGCCCCATGCTGGGCCCCCTCTGCGTCGCCGCCGCCGCGTTCCGTGTCGCAGAACCCGCCACCGATCTGTGGGAGTCGCTCAACACCGCCGTCTGCCGCACGCCGCGCGATGCCGCGAGGCGGATCGCGTTCGCCGATTCCAAGAAACTCAAGCGGCCCAACAGCTCCAAGACCGTCCACCCGCTCGAGCACCTTGAGCGCGGCGTGCTGTCCGTGCTGCAGGGCGACCTCACGACCGACGCGGACCTCTATACGCGCCTCGGTGTCCGCCTGCCTGAGACGCCGTGCTACTCGGGCGATGACATCGCGCTCCCCCTCGGCACCGACGCCGCCTCGCTCCGCATCGACGCCAACCGCCTTGCGACCGCCATGCAGGACGCGGGTGTCGAGCTTGTCGGCGTCCGGTGTGTCGCGATCTGGGAGCCCGCGTTCAACGACGTCGTCCGCTCCGCAGGATCGAAAGCCCGAGCGACCGCAACCGCCCTCGTCCCGCTCATGCGTTGGGCCGCCAAGCATGCCGCGGAGCAGCAGGACGCGCTTGAGCTCGTCTGCGACCGCCAGAGCGGCAGGACCGACTACGCGCCGCTGCTCGCCGAGTGCTTCCCGAGCGCCGAGTTTGTGCGCACGCACGCGGACGATCGCTCGATCGGTTACCGGTCCCGCGCGGGCAACACCGCGGCCTTCCAGACCGAAGCCGAGGACGCCTGCCTGCCCGTCGCGCTCGCGTCGATGACCGCCAAGCTCGTTCGCGAGCTCGCGATGATGCGTTTCAACCGCTACTGGTCCGCGCGGCTCCCGGAGCTCAAGCCCACCGCGGGCTACGTCCAGGACGCCCGACGCTGGCTCCGCGATGCCGCTCCGGTGCTCACCGACGCCGACCGGGCCTCGATCGTGCGGATCGCCTGAGCCTTCGTACCATCGAAGCCTTGACCGACACCGACCGCACAGCCCGCCGCATGCTCGATCTCGCCGCCCGCGCGGCTGTCCGCGCCGCGGGTGATGTCGAGCCCAACCCGCTCGTCGGCTGCGTGATCGCGCGGGGCGACGACATACTCGGCATCGGGCACCACAAGAAGTTCGGCGATCTCCACGCGGAGCGCGAGGCCCTCACCGACTGCGCACACCGAGGAAACGACCCGGCAGGCGCGACGGCCTACGTCACGCTCGAGCCGTGCTGCCACACCGGGAAGCAGCCACCCTGCACCGATGCCCTGATCGCCGCGAAGATCGGCCGCGTCGTCTACGCCCGGAGCGATCCTGCCGAGGCCTCGAAGGGCGGCGCCGAGATCCTCCGCGAGTACGGCATCGAGGTCGTTCATTCCGACGCGAGCGCCGAAGCGAACGCCCTCGCCGAGCCCTGGCTCCGCACGCTCGAGACTGGTCGCCCGTGGCTCATCGCGAAATGGGCCCAGACCCTCGACGGCCGCATCGCGACCCGTACCGGTGAGAGCAAGTGGATCTCGGGCGAACGCTCGCGAGCCAAGGTCCACCGCCTCCGAGCCCGCGTGGACGCGATTCTGACCGGCCCGGGCACCGTCCAGACGGACGACCCGATGCTCGATGCCCGCGGCGTCGCCCGCGTCCGCCGCGTCGCGAAGCGCGTCATCGTGGATCCCGATCTCGACACGCCGCTCGATCGCCGACTGATCAAGACCGCCCGCGAGATCCCCACGCTCATCGCGTGCTCGAAGGCGCTCACGACCTCCGACCTCGCGAGCGATCGGCGAACCGCCCTCGAATATCAGGGCGCCAGACTCCTCGGCGTCCCTGAGCAGCCCGACCGCCCCGGCGCTCTCCGCCTCGACATGCTGCTCGCCGCCCTGCGCGAACGCTTCGACGCGAGCACCGTGATGACCGAGTGCGGCGCAGGTCTGCTTGGATCGCTCTTCGACGCCAACCTCGTTGACGAGGCCCGCGTGTACATTGCTCCGATCGTGATGAGCGACGACCGCGCTCTCGCCGCCGCCCGAGGCCGCGTCACGGAGCACCTCGCCGACGCGAGCCGATTCAGGCTCGTGCACTGCAGGCGTCTCGGCGACGACGTCGAACTGATCTACCGCTGCAAGCTCGGCTAGGTTGTGTTCGACGGATCAGTGGGACGGGCATCCTGCCCGTCCGAGCGGCATCGGAAAACCATTAAAGACTGGCTGGTAAAGACGGGCTGGAAGCCCGTCCCACCTGGCAAACATGATCCGTCAAAAAGGGCCTAGCTCACAAAGCTCAGATCGGATCGGAGCTTCGCGGTGAGCCGCGCGCCCTCCGCGGGCACGATGACCTCCGCGCCGTCCTCGGCGAGCTTGCTCTTCACGATCGCGAACGCGATCGCCGCCCCGCCCAGCATCGGGCTGATCGTGCTCGAGCTGACGATGCCGATCGGGTCGCCGTCGGGGTCAGCAGTGCTGAACACATGCGTCCCGCCCATGGGCTGCCGCGGGAACCCGTCGTCGGCGGTCAGGTTCTCGCCGTGGGGCTTCAGGCCCATCAACACCTGCTTGGGCTTGCCGAGGTTCTGCATCCGCGCGACCACCTCCTGCCCGAGGTAGCACCCCTTGGTGAAGCTCACGCGGTCGCTGAGTGTCGCCTGTCCCGTCTCGCCGGGCAGCGAGTCGGGTCCAAAATCCAGATTGAACAGCGGCTCGCCCGCCTCGATCCGCGCGGTGTTGTACGCGAGCCAGCCCGCGGGACGCAGCTTGATCTTCGACGCCGGCGCATCCTCGCGCTGCCCCTCGACGGGCTCGCCGACCTCAACAAGCTTGCCGTACACATCGACGACGGCGTCCGTCGCCATCGTCAGCTCCAGCCCGCACACGCCGGCCGTGTCGCACCGCTCGACAATCACCTCGTGCCCCGCGATCGTGAGCACTGTTGCCGACCGATCCGTCAGATCCGTCGGCGGCGGCCCCTCGACGACCTCGCCGACCTCCGCGAGCAGCAGGGGCCCCGTCGGCCCGTGCAGCGCGAGCCGGTGCATCCGGTCCGTCGCGTCGCGCAGCTCGACGTCCTCCGTGATGATGTACTCGTTCAGCGACGCCATCGTCGGCTCGACCGCGTGCACATCGAGATCAACGAGCAGCCGCGGCGTGCCGTTCTCGATGCGGGTCAGCCGCATGTCCGACGTGATCCGGCCCTTGCGGCTCAGCCAGAAACTCCGCACGGGCTTGAGCGCAGGCAGCACGCTCCCGCCCGGCTTGAGCTCCTGCGTGATCATGTTGTTGAGGAAGTCGATCGCGTCCTCGCCCACGATCTCGATCGTCCCGCGGTGCGGCTGATCGATCACGACGCACGCCTTCCGCAGCGCCGCGTATTCAAAGTCCAGCTCGCCGAACGTCTCGACCAGCTCGACCTGCGATTCGATCGGCCCGTAATGTCGCAGCGTCGCCTCGGCCTGCGCGAGTCGGTCCCGGAGCGGTGTCTGGTGCGCCATCCCTGTCCTTCCTCGAATCCCTTCGGGGCGGAACGCCGGTCTGAGCGCCCCGCCGCGCGATGGTACGCTCGCGCTTTCGCACACCGACACGCACCGGAGACACCGCATGGCCGCGAAATTCAACCTCGATCTACTCAGGAAACTCTGCGAAACGCCCGGCGTGCCCGGCCGCGAGGAGCGTGTCCGCGACCTGATCCAGAAGGAGATCAAGGGACTCTTCGACGCCGCCGAGATCGATTCGATGGGCACACTCATCTGCCGCCGCAAGCCGCGGACGGCCGCGAAGCCCGGCAGCAAGAAGACGACCAAGAAGAAGACGAGCGCCGCGACCGACCCCAAGGTCGTCATGCTGCTCTGCCACATGGACGAGATCGGCTTCTACGTCCAGGCGATCGACGACAACGGGTTCGTCCGCATCGACCCCGCGGGCGGCTTCGATCCGCGCAACCTCTTCAGCCGCCGCGTGCTCGTTTGCACCGAGAAGGGCGACCTGCCGGGCGTCATGAACCCCGCGGGCAGGCCTGTCCACATCTCGTCGGCCGAGGAACGCAAGAAGGTCCCCGAGGTCAACGAGTTCTTCGTCGATGTCGGCATGCCCAAGGAAGAGGTCGAGAAGAAGGTCCGCGTCGGCGACTACATCGTTATGGACGAGCCGCTGAAAGAAGTCGGCTCCAAGATCGTCTCCAAGGCCCTCGATAACCGCGTCGCCTGCTGGCTCGGCATCGAGTCCGTCCGCAAGCTCGAGGAAACCAAAGCGCCGCACGCCTGCGAGATCGTCGTCGCGTTCACCGTCCAAGAAGAAGTGGGCCTCCGCGGCGCGAAGACCTCGGCGTTCGCCGTCCGCCCCGATGTCGGCATCGGCATCGACGTCACGCTCGCGTGCGACACGCCGGGCGTCCCGTCGAACGAGATGGTCTCCAAGCACGGCGAGGGCTTCGCGCTGCACGTCAAGGACGGCAGTTTCATCAGCGACTACGCCCTCGTCGAGCAGATCGAGGGCATCGCCCGCAAGAAGAAGATCAAGCACCAGCGATCCATCCTCGCGCGCGGAGGCCAGGACGGCGCCGCCGCCCAGCAGGCGGCCGCGGGCGCCAAGGCCGTCGGCATCACCGTCGGCACCCGCTATATCCACACCGTCACCGAGATGATCGACCGCAACGACCTGACCGCCGCCCGCGACATCCTCAGCGCGTACCTCGCGGAAGCGTGAACGAAAAACGACGCCAAGCCCAGGGATGCCGTCCCCGGGCGTCGAAGTCGAATCCTGAATCGCGTTCGGAGTTTCTTACGCCGCCATCGGGAGCGCCCGCTCGATCGAGATCGCTGACGGCGGGCTTGCGCAGGAAGTTGATCGTCAGCGTGGTCGTGACCGTCAACGCCTCGCGCCCGATCATGGCGAGCACGG
>JBCDKU010000056.1:0-16845 GCA_038746265.1 Planctomycetota bacterium | reverse complement strand
TCGACGAGTACCGCAAGTACATCGAGAAGGACGCCGCGCTGGCCCGCCGCTTCCAGTCGATCCCGGTCGATCCGCCCAACCCCGAGCAGACCTTCGAGATCATCAAGGGCCTCCGCGACAAGTACGAGGAGCACCACCGCGTCAAGATCACCGACGACGCGATCAAGGCCGCCGTCGAGCTCTCGGGCCGCTACATCACGGGCCGGGTCCAGCCCGACAAGTCGATCGACGTCATCGACGAGGCGGGCGCCCGCGTACGGCTCAAGAGCATGACCAAGCCGCCGGATCTTTCCGACATCGAAGCCGACATCGAGCGGCTCACGATGGAAAAGGACGACGCGGTGAAGGGCGCGGACTACGAGCGCGCCGCCGAGCTGCGCGACCAGGCCGAGCAGAAGAAGAAGGAAAAGGAAGAGATCCAGAAGGCGTGGCGCGCCCGCTCGAAGGAAGTGGACGGCGAGGTCGATGACGAGGTCATCGCCGAGGTCGTCGCGTCCATGACGGGCGTCCCGCTCAAGCGTCTCGAGAAGGAAGAGGCCCAGCGCCTCCTCCAGCTCGAAGCCGAGCTGCACAAGAAGGTCATCAGCCAGGAAGATGCGATCAAGGCGATCAGCAAGGCGATCCGCCGCGCCCGCGCCGGCCTCAAGGACCCCAAGCGCCCCATGGGCTCGTTCATCTTCGTCGGCCCCTCGGGCGTCGGCAAGACGCTGCTCTCCAAGGCGCTCGCCGAGTTCATGTTCGGCGACGACGACGCGCTCATCCACCTCGACATGTCCGAGTACATGGAGAAGCACAACGTCAGCCGTCTCGTCGGCGCGCCCCCCGGCTACGTCGGCTACGAGGAGGGCGGCCAGCTCACCGAGCAGATCCGCCGCCGCCCGTACTCGGTCGTGCTCCTCGACGAGGTCGAGAAGGCGCACCCCGACGTGTTCAACATGCTCCTGCAGATCATGGAGGAGGGCCGCCTCACCGATTCGTTCGGGCGGCACGTGGACTTCCGCAACACCATCCTCATCATGACCTCGAACATCGGCGCCGACCTCATCAAGGGCGGCGGCGGGTTCGGGTTCGTCCAGCAGGGCGGCGAGCGGCAGCACGAGAACGTCAAGACCATCCTGATGAAGGAAATCGAGCGGTTCTTCCGCCCCGAGTTCATCAACCGTCTCGACGACGTCATCGTCTTCCGCCCGCTCACCCGCGAGGACCTCGTCCAGATCGTCGAGTACGAGGTCGCCAAGGTCGCCTCGCGGCTCACCGAGCAGGGCTTCGAGCTCACGCTCACCCAGTCCGCGAAGGACTTCCTCATCGAGAAGGGGTACAACCCGGACTACGGCGCCCGGCCGCTCCGCCGAGCGATCGGCAACTACATCGAGGACCCGCTCTCCGAGAAGCTGCTCTCGGGCGAGCTGCACGGCATGAACGTCATCGAGGCCGACCGCCTCGAGGGCGAGGAGGCCCTCGAGCTCAACGCCAAGTCGGTGCAGAAGACCGAAACCGAGGGCGAGGGCAACGGGAGCGATCAGGTCGAAGCGGAAGCCGGGTCAACCTAACTTGGTCCAATCAAACAGGCTCTCTGTTTGAACAGCGAACGATTCACGAGTTATCCACACCTGGATACTCGGGAATCGTTCGCTTTCTTTTTTAGGGCCAATGCCCGGGTTGCGCGGACTGTCAGATTTATGCGGATTCAAACGAAACCCCTCGAAAACTGGTGCGGATCGGGGTTGTCGCGGCATTCGCTGCGAACCTGGGCGGTCTGTCCGGGGTTTGGGGCCCGAAAGTGGCGATGTTTATCGCGAACGGCCTTACTGGGATCTTGACATGAGCCTGAGAAGCACCATGATGTCTCAGGAGGCCTCCGGGAGGAGCGCGGGTGGTCTCATTCCGGCCCGGTGGGTCCGAATGAGTCCGTCCGGGTCGGTAGGCCGGGATTGAGAACCACAACGGGGCGATTCCTGCCCCAAGAGAGATTCTGCCCTTGGAGGGATGTATCCGTTCCGTGTTTCCGGCTCGCGGCATCGCCGTGCGGATGACGGGCGGAGAAAGAAAGTCAGAGGGAACCTCAACGGCTGTTCTGGCCGTGCCTGTTTCGGCAACCCCTCTGCATATACCGGGAACTCGAAAGACCGTTTCGGCCTGAGAGTTCAATTTCAGACACGAGGGAGATGCAGCGTGTCATCTCCCATTCAGTGACCGGGGCTGCGGCCCCTGTGGAGTAAGGATGAAGAGCATGCGGAGCACGAAGAACGTTTCGGCCGCGCTGAGCGTGGCCATGCTCGCTGGATCGGCAATGGCGCAGCCGCTGATCCCGCTGAGCGATCTCAATGCGCAGGGCTTCCCTGATTTCTCGGTCTACCCGGCCGTCGGTTCGCAGGACCGCCCGATCGACAGCACGGCGGCGACCGTGCTGCAGACGCCCGTCGACTTCTTCATCGTTGACGATCCGGCGACCCCCGGCGTCCGCGACCTGCGGGCCCTGTTCCGTCAGGATGACGAGGCCGACTACACCGTCCAGGAGCTCGCCGAGTTCGACCGCGTCGATCCGTCGCTGTTCCCGGTCGGCGAGCCGACCGCGGGCCTGCCTCTGGCCGCCCTCCGCGTCGGCGACTCGATCCGCCTCCAGGGCGACACCGCCATCGTCAACGGCCCGTTCCCGCTGGACCGCATCGCGCTCTACGCGAACTCGAGCCGCTTCCTCGTCGGCCTCGGCTTTGACCAGCGTCTGCCCGAGCTGATCTACGCCTTCCGCACCGCGGAAGCCGGTCAGATCACCATCACGCAGAACGACGCTGGTGGCGAGCCGAACTTCGAGCACGCCCTCATGCAGTTCGCCGACCGCGGCGGTATCTCCGACTTCAACCTGTTCGGCGATTCCAGCTTCTTTACGTTCGTCTCGCTGACCTCGATCTCCGGCGTCCTCGAGAACGGTTCGTTCGGCTTCTTCGCCCCGAGCGAGTTCCTCCTCTCGGTGGACGGCAACGACGGCACGACGGTCGGCGGCTTTGACCTGAACCTCAGCCTTGAGCCGGCACCGCCGCTCGAGCGCATCATCAACGAGCAGGCGCTCCTCACCCCGGGCGATGGCTCGATGGGCAGCGCTTCGTCGGTCGTGATTATGAACACGACCGCGGGCCAGGAGAGCGCGATCCGCAACTACCGCAACGCGCTGCTCCAGACCGCGCTCATCATCGACGGTGCTGAGTACGCCGTCGGTCTTGACCTCGTCGGTACCGGTATCCTCCGCGGCGTTCAGCTTGAGCCGTTCGCCACCGAGGACACCAACGATCACGATTACATCGTGCTTGATGACCCGGATGAGTCAACCCGCAACATCCTCGAGCTCACCGGTGAGCAGCCGGCCGACGCGAACCAGACCGGTTCGCTCGTCAACACGGCCGACACCTACTTCTACGATTCGTTCACGCAGGACGTCCTCGGTGTCGTCGGCGATCCGCTCAACCCGGATCCGAACCTGCAGACGCGCTTCGTCGCCGTCATCGACACCAACGAGGTCGATGGCCCCTTCGAGAAGCAGTACCAGTTCCTTTCGCTCACCACGGGCGTGACGGTCGATGACGACACCACGCTCGCCGGCAACGGCAACCGTGACATCCGCGTGCAGGGCAACACCCAGTTCGACGAGGCGGAAGTCTTCGCGTACAACACCCTCAAGGGTGGCCAGGTCCTCGGCCCACCGGACCCGGAGGACATCTACGCCCTCCACATCGGTGCAGCCAACCCGGCGAACGACCCGCTCGGCGCCATCCTGACCTACGTCCAGAACGAAGATCCCAACCTCACCACGCAGCCGCAGCGCAACCCGGCGTTCCACCGCTGGGTCCTGTTCCAGGCGAACGAGCAGGGCGACATCCAGCGCGAGTTCGAAATCCAGGACATCCGCGGTGGTGGTATCACCTCGATCGTCCCGATCGTCGTCGGCGGCCTCGACTTCGAGGACGAGGACGGTCTCGCGAACTTTGACGAGATCGGCCAGGTCGCCGGTCAGCCGCTGACGCTCGTCTACGAGCCGTTCGCTGCTCACGAGATCCCCGGCCCGGAGCTGCTCGGCGACGCCTTCGCGACCCCGATCATCCCCGCCGGTGACTACTTCATCTCGATCGAAGAGATCACCAAGCAGGCTCAGGACGCGCCGTACGACATCAACTTCCGCGTGCAGGAAGTGTCGGACTTCGTGGACCTCGGCGTGTTCGGCGATCCGAACGGTCTCGTTGAGATCACCACGGTCGGCGGCGGCCCCGGCTCGCTCAGCGATCCGGCCCTCGCGGTCTTCGACGGTTCGACCGGTGAGCTCCTGCTTCGCAAGGCGAACAACAACCTCAACATCTTCAACCCGAGCCTGAACGACCTCCAGGCGACGATCGTCACGGGTCTCGACCCGTTCGCGTCGCCGTTCGATATCGGCCGTGTCCAGCTCGGTTCGGAGGAGACGTTTGTCTTCATCGCCCAGGACAGCGCGAACAACAACATCCAGGACGACGGCCTGACCTTCACGCTCGGCGATCCCCGCTTCAGCGTCGGTGACTACGGCTTCATCCTCAGCGGCGCCAACGTCCCGAGCGGCGAGGACCACGTCCAGCTGACCATCAACCAGGTCACCCTGAGCGGCGGCGAGGTCGATACCCGCACCGAGCTCGCCTCGGCGCAGGTCCAGATCGAGTCCAACCGCATCGGTATTGCCCGCTTCCGCCTCGGCACCCGTCCGTCCGCCGATGTCGTGATCACCCCGCCGGCGACCGTCGCCGACATGGGTGCCATCGGCAACTCGGGTGAGCGTCTGAGCTGGACGACCTCGTCCAACCCGGGCATCACGGGCAACCAGACCAACTTCGACACGGGCATGGCGATCTTCCGCTCGAACGGTCGTCTCTACGACGTGGGCTCGGACGGCGGTCAGTTCTTCGACTTCTTCGCCGACAACTTCGGCGCCACCCAGGCCACGCTCATCGGCGGTCGCGCCATCGCGTCGACCGCCCCGGGCGACAGCTACTTCCTCGCGGTCTACTCGGATCGCCCCAACGCGGGCATCGACATCGACGGCTCGATCGAAGCGAACTTCTTCATCGGTTCGGGCCCGGGCACGGGTAGCTACCTCCTCACCGTTGGTGACTCGACGATCGTGAACGCGGTCCCGGGCTCGAACGTCGAGGTGAACATCTCGGGTGATGCCAACGCGTTCCAGATCAACGAGTCCATCGGCGCCGGCGAGATCGACTGGTACACCTTCCAGGTCGATCGGGCCTTCGCGGACGCCGCGGCCTTCGAGGCCGAACTCGCCCGCCGTGTGAGCCTCAACGGCACGCCCGGCAGCGTCTCGGACGAGAACCCGGCCCAGCCGCTCGAGGACTTCACCGGCACCCCGATCCCGTTCGGCACCCGCCTGGCCATCCAGGTCGCCGACGCGGACGCCGGCACGGTCAACCCGGTCACGGGTGAGCTCGAGAACTCGGCCGTCGCGGTCGATAAGTTCGCCATCTGGGACGACCAAGGCAACCTGATTCGCCAGCAGTCGGGCTCCGACCGTCTGTTCTCGGCCGAGATCGAGGGCCTGATCCTTCAGCCCGGCACCTACTACGGTGCGATCTCCGGTCGCATCTCGTCGGTCGATGACGAGTGGATCATGTACTCCGAGGCGTTCAACTTCGGCTCCGCCTGGGCCGGTGACACCCTCGGCGGTGAGCTCCCGATCGACTTCCTCGACCAGGCCACCGGTCAGCAGCTGATCCCGCGGCGCTTCATCACCATGCCGCAGGCCAACACCAGCCGTGACCGCGTGGACGCCATCCTCGAGCCGGATTCGGCGACCTTCAACAACACGGCGACCTACTTCAAGTTCGTCGTCGCCCCGCCGGCCAGCCCGTTCCAGGTCCCGGCCTCCTCGGGTGTTGTTGACGAGTCCGGCACCGTCTCGATCCGCACGGCCAACGCGTCGTTCGGCATCGATACCGAGCTCGGCCTCTACGACGCCGCCGGTAACCTCCTGGCGATCCAGGACGACATCACCAACTTCACCCAGCCGGGCGGCCTGCTCTCTGAGCTCAACGGCCTCGAGCTGGATCCGGGTGACTACGTCGTCGCGGTCTCCACGAACCCGTCCGGCTACGCCGACAACTTCCTCGTCGCTCGTAACGCGGGCGGTCTGGAGAACGGCGGCGGCTTCCGTGTCGGCGGCTCGTTCAACCCGTTCATCGTCGGTGAGGGCATCGGCCTGAACACGGGCGGCGGCTTCACCGCCATCACCCCGTCGAACGGCGGTACCGCGGACCTCATCATCGAGGGCTCGGCTGGTGACAACCTCGATGACATCGAGATCACCTTCCCGGCCATCGGCGTCGGCCAGACCCTGGTCAACGGCGAGCTCAGCGATGCGACCTTCATCACCTTCACCGTTGGTCAGGTCCCGGCGGAGAACAGCCTTGACTGCGACGGCAACGGCGTGGTCAACATCTCCGACCTCTTCTGCTTCATCACCAACTTCACCTCGGTCCCGCCGGCTCCGTCCTCGGACTTCGACGGCAACGGTGTCATCAACATCTCCGACCTCTTCGCCTACATCACCGCGTTCACCGCGCAGCCGTAAGGCCGGAGTACAAACCTGATCAGAGTGCGTGTGCTCTGATCTGAATCCTGCAAGCACGCGACCCAGACCGGGCGTGGCAATTGCCACGCCCGGTTCTTTTTTTGCCCCGCCGCACCCCCGCCTGACCGCCCAGGCAGCCCCCGGCGGAACCGCGGCCGCGCAACGGAAGTACGATCGGGTATGCCCGTTCTGCTCCGATGGCTCCTCCGGCTCGGCCCGACCAACCCGATCGCCGTCCGGCTCGTCCAGACCGCGTCCCGCCGGCGCAAGCACCTCTATGTGCGCGCCGCCTACCTCGCGGTGCTCATCATCGTGCTGCTGTGGTCGCTTCTGCTCGGCACGGGCGGCGCGACCCCCAGCTACCGCGACCTCGCCCAAGCGGGCGCGAACAGCTTCACCGCGATCGCCTACCTCCAGATCGCGCTGATCTGCATCCTCGCCCCGGTCTTCATGGCCAGCGCCATCGCCCAGGAAGCCAACCCAAAGACCTGGGATATCGTCCTCACCACGCCCCTCGGCCCCGGGCAGATCGTCCTCGGCAACCTCTTCGGCAGGCTCTTCTTCATCCTCGCGCTGCTGCTCGCGAGCCTCCCGCTCTTCAGCCTCACCCAGTACTACGGCGGCGTCCCCGCCCGCTCGATCCTCGCGAGCTACCTCGTCGCCGGGTCGGCCGCGCTGCTCGTCGGCGCGATCGCGATCGCGCTCTCGGTGTCCCGCCTCGTCGGACGCCGCGCCGTCTTCGCGTTCTACGTCTCGGTGATCTCGTACCTCGCGCTCACCGCTGCGGCGAACGCCCTGATCACCGGCGCGGGCGGCGGCGCGGGGCCCGCGGGCAAGGGCGTGACGTGGATGACGGGCATCAACCCCTTCCTCTCGCTCGCCGCGCTGCTCAACCCCCGCACCTACCCCCGCGCCGAGCCCGGCACCTACGAGGGCCTCGCCGCGCTGTTCCTCGAATCACCCGTCACCGCGTGGGTCATCGGCTCGACGCTCCTGAGTGTCGTGCTCATGGGCCTGAGCAGCTTTACCGTGAGGGCGGGCGGTCTCCAGACCATCGCCGGCACGCGGACGCGCAAGCGAGCCCCGTGGTACCGCAAGCTGCTCGGCTTCGGCGCGGCCGATTCCGACACCCGCCCCGCGCGCTCGGTCTGGATGAACCCCATCGCGTGGCGGGAGGCCGCGAGCCGCAACAGCACGTTCTGGAAGATCGTGGGCCGCTGGGCCTTCGTCGCCTCGGGCGTTCTCGCGGGCCTGATCTTCGTCTTGATCTACCACAACGGCGCGATCAACGCGACGACCTTCCGCCAGCTCGTGCTCTTCGCCGCGTGGACCGAGACCGCCGTCATCACGCTCATCGCGATCAACACCGCCGCCACCGCGATCAGCCGCGAACGCGAGGACGGCACGCTCGACCTCCTCCTCACCACGCCCATCACGCCCGGCATCTACCTCTTCGGCAAGCTGCGCGGGCTCATCGCCTACCTGCTCCCGCTGCTGCTCGTCCCCACCGTCACCGTCGGCATCGCGGGCGTCTACGCCCTCACCGACGGCCTCGGCTCGGGCAAGGGCACCGTCATCACCGCGGGTGTTTCCGCCCCGGTCATCCTGCCTGAAGCCGGCATCGTCGCGGGCCTCTCGCTCCTCGCCTTCACCGCGTTCTGTGTCATGGTGGGCCTGAGCTGGTCGCTCAAGAGCAAGGGCGTCATCGGCTCGATGGTCGCGACCGTCGGCGTCATCGGCGTGATCGGCGGCATCGTCGGCCTCTGCGGCTGGCAGTCCTCCAACGGCATCGACGTCATCGGCCCCGCACTCGCCTCGCTCACACCCATCACCGCGCTCTACGCCATCGCAGAACCGGTAGACGCGCTGAACGCCACAGTGACCAATCCGTCCGCGGGCCTCGGCACCGCCCGCGTCAGCCTCGCCATCGGCGCCGCCGTCACCGCGGGCGTCTACGCCCTCGTCGTCTACGGCTTCCACGCCAGCATGGTCCGCGGCTTCGACTTCACCGTCCGCAAGCTCGCCGGCAATAAGTGATCTCGGTCTCTCTCAAACCAGCTCGAAGTTGATGCGGTACATCAAGACCAGAATCCGCGCGTCATAGCTCAGGCGAGCCTGAAGTCGAACCGGCACCTCCTCAAACAGGTACTTCCCAATCTCACCAGCAGACGTACCGGCGCACAGCAGGAAGGCTCGATTGTGCTCTCCAAGCCGAACGACCAAGCCCCATTGAAGTCGACCATTCGCGTTTAGCCACGCGAGACGGACCGGCTCAAGTGTCGTTTCGCGAAGCTGAGCGACAGTCTTCTTCGAGCCACCCAGAAAGAAACAGGTGTGTACAACTCGCTCTTCGTCGAAGTTGATATCAAGTCTGTGTGACTTCAAGAGATGCCAGATGGACATCGCGGCGAGCAGAAGCGTCATCGAACCAAGAATGGCAAGGAACACGCGCTCATCAGTGCCTCGGGCCGTCGATGCAGCCCAAATGGAGACAACGGAGAACGCGATCGCAAACACACCATAAACCATCGCGTACATCGGTCCTCGCTGAACGTACGAGATGGTTCCATCGGGGTGAAGATCCGGTTTCAGCGAGCATCGCACGCCGTTGGGCGACCAGACGCATTCGGGATAGAGCGAGGTCGTAGGTAGACCTTCGAGCCATTCACGCCGCATGACTGAGGCTACGCCCGCCGCACCACCACCACCGTCCGGTCATCCTCCGCCGCCGCCTCGTGCGTGAAGACACCCACCTCGCGCTTCAGCGCCGCCGTGATCGCTTCTGCGCCTGCGCTGGCGTGGCGCCGGATGACGTCCTTCACGCGCTCCTCGCCGAACTGCTCGCCGTCCGGCCCGCGGGCCTCGAAGAAGCCGTCCGTCGCCGCGACGAACACATCGCCGGGCGACATCTCGATCCGCCGCGGCGCGAAGGGCAGCAGCTCCTCCATGATCGCCAGCGGCGGCAGGTCCGAATCGACCCGCTCCACACGATCCTCCGCGGCGACATACCGAAGCAGCGGCCCCTGCCCCGCGCTCACGCCCTCGATCACATGAGCTTCGGCGTCCAGCATCCCGAGCCACGCGGTCACGAAGTGCCCACTCGGCAGCCTCGTGTTGAGGCTCTCGTTCACGCGATCGACCAGCCCCGCGAGGTCCGCGCCCATCCGCGTCGCCATCCGAGCGCTCGACTGCAGCTGCGTGACCGCCAGAGCCGGCCCGACACCGTGCCCAGTCGCATCCGCGAGGATCAGCCCAACCCGCGGGAACTCGCCCGAATCACCCAGCTCCACCATGCCCGACTCGAGCCGCTTGAGGCCCACGACGTCGTAGGTATCGCCGCCCGTCTCGTCAGCCGCGTCGCTGAACGCCGCGATCTCGTAGCCCGGTGCCGTCGGGTGATCCGCGCCGGGGAGCGTCGCCTGCTGGATCTGCCGCGCGATGCGCAGGTTCTCTTTCATCTGCTTGTTGAGCCGCTCGTTGACCGACTCGTACCGCTTGAGCAAACCATTGAGACCAAGCCCCGTGATGCCGAGAACGCCGATACCCGCGAGCACGACAAACACCGCGATATGCCGCGTGCTTGCGCGCCCCGCGGCGACCAGCGTACCGACCGGCTGATGGATCAGGAGCCGAAGGTCCGTCCCCGCGAGTGGTTGCGTTGCGACATAGTGAAAGTCGTCGGTCGCGAACTCGATCACGCCCGTCGCCGGGAGCTCCGTCGCGCCCGCGGCCGTCACCTCGATCACATCATCACGGATGCCGATCCGTGGCAGCAGCTCCTTGCCCGCGAACGAATACCCGCGGAGCTGCGGATCGTCGCGGATCTCGGGGTGGCAGAGCAGCTTGCCGTCGGGCTCGATCAGGCACGCGAACCCACCGTCGGGCAGCTGCGCGAGCGCCTCGGTCTCGATGAACCGCTGCAGCCGCTCCCACTCGTCGCCGCCGTACTCGACCATCTCGCCGATGTTCGTCGGGAAGAGCGACGCAACGCGGCCCGCGAGCTCGGCGTTCTGCTGCAGGACGCGCTCCTGCACGACCTTCGCGAACTCACGCCGCACAATCCGGAACGTGCCGAACCAGCCGACCGCCAGCACCGTGCCCTGGACAAGCAGCGCGAGCAGCACCAGCGTCCGCCGATCGCGCACCCAGCCCATCGGCCGGGCAGCGCTCCGGTCAGAAACATGTTTGGACCGATCGCCGTCCCGCACCGCGCACGCCCCCTTCGGAGTCCTCGGGGGACGCAGAACGCGCCCCTCGGTTGATCCAACAACCGAGGAGCGCCTTTCCTTCCCGCCCCCGGCGAATCAACGCCGAAGCAGGATACGAGCCTCTCCAAAGGCGCGAGCCCAGCAGTCAGCCGGGCCCGCGCGGTGTTCACGGGCCGCCACGGCAAAGAACGGCCCGGAGCAGTGACCTCTCTACGTCAGAGGTCGCCCACGGTCACGGCTGAGCCGTGAACGCGTTGATGTACGCGAACAGGTCCGAGATATTGATGATCCCGTTGCCATCGAAATCGGTGCTCGGATCGGGCGGCGTCATCGTGAACAGGTTGATGAAGCAGAACAGATCCGAGATATTCACCACCCCGTTGCCGTCGCAATCGAGACGGTTCTGCCCGATGACAAAGCCCGGGCTGACGTCCGTGATCGCGAGCGGCAGGAAGGCGTTCGAGCCGAACCCGCCGTCGATGCCGAGCAGCCCGGGCGTGACGTCCGCCGCGCCGTCGTTGATCGCGTCGGTCACGACGAACTCGATCGTGCCCGCAACAAACGACGTCCCGGCAGGCCCGGGCCCCGGCAGGATCGCCGCCTCGAACCCCTCGACGAACGAGGGCCCGACCGAACGCACGCCCGGCGTCAGGTTGAACCCAAACCCCGTCGGCACCAGCTCGTTCGCCGCCGACGCGGTCAGCTCCACCGGATCGAACCGCGCGCTGAACTCATACGCGAGCACGCCCGCGTTCGGTGCCCACACGACGAGCGCCGCCGTCACGGTGTCGCCCGCGGACGCGATCACGGTGTCCTGGATGCCGGGCGCGGGATCGAAGTCCACCGCGAGCCCGACCTGTCCCAACGCCGCCGCGCTGACCACCGCGGCACCCATTGCCGCGAGGAGTTGTTGTGTCTTGCGTGTCATGGTGTCGCTCCTTTCGAAAGCTCGTTTCTCAAGGCGCATTCAGCGGGGACCGCCGGCTTCGGGCACGTCCTGGCTGACCTGACCGAACTCCGGGGCCAGACGCTCGAACACGTCGCGGATGTTCACCACGCCGTCACCGTTGAGGTCCGACTGGAACGACTGCGGCGGCCGCGACTGACCGATGAAGATCGTGCCGATGCCGCCCTCGGGCGAGCCCGTCGGGTCCGGCAGGAAGTCGCCCGGCTGTGGGCCCTCGATCGGATCGAACTGGAACGCCTCGGGGCTGTTGCGGGCCGCGAGCTGGAACACCAGCGGGAACCACCGCGTCACCGTGATCGGCAGGTAGATCCGGCACTTCGGACGCAGGCAGAAGATCCCCGGCGGCAGGCCGATGCCCTGGTCGGGCGGGATGATCGGGTTCCACTGCGTGCCGAACTGCTCGGGATTCAGATCCTGCAGCGTCAGATCATCGAGCTGCGGCAGCGTGACATTCACACCATCAGGGAATCCGAAAAAGCGGCAGCCGTAGAGATAGATCGGGAACGGGTTGTTGTTCTCGATGCACACCAGCCACGTGTTGTCGCGGCAGATCCACGTGATCCGCGGGTCGCACGGACGCTGGATCCGCTGACCATCAAACGTCCACCAGATCTCCGTCTTCACGATCGCCTTGCCCGGGCGCACCGATGCGCCCACGTGCACCAGCCGACCGATAAGCTCCTGTCGCGGCGGGCCCGAGTACCGCACCGTCAGGCAGTCCAGACCAAACGTCTCCGAGTTCGGGTCAAGGTCCGGCTCCACTCCCAGAACCTCCGCGCGGCCCCACTGCAATCCGATCCGCTCATCGGTGTTCGGATCGCTCCGAAGCAGGATGTCCGTGTTCCATGTGCGCGTGATGCACGACGGATCCAGATCCACCCCGTAGAACACCAGGTCCACGCAATCCGGCGCGGTGGGCGGATACCTGATGTCCGCGTTCTCGATCGAACCACCTTCGATCATGACCTGCGACATCGACACGCTCGCGACGAGCGCGCACGACAACACAGCCAAATGATTGGCGAGCTTCCTCAACATGTCGTCATTCCCTTCTACGCCCCGCGGTCGTTTCCACCGTCTCTCGCAGGCACCGCGCGGGGAGGCCGACACCTGCGTCCGAGTCAAACCGCTTCGAGCGCCAAACAGCTGCGCGAGCGGCGCACACACTCTCGGGAACGCCTCTACAAGTAACTCAACTCGCTGCGTCAAACAAGACCGTCTCCTGCAATTTTGCGCGCAACCAAAGCAACCCCGCAAAGGTCAATCGCTTGCAGAAAAACACTATTTTCAAAGCAATTCAGCGCACGCGCAGTGCATGACCACATCGGGTGACGCAGAAAATCGCGAGCGGAACAACGGCCGTCAGAACTGCTTCCGCATCCGCGCGCTCGGGATGCCGAGCTGCCCCCGGTACTTCGCGACCGTCCGTCGCGCAATCTCGATGCCCTTGTCATTCAGCACCTTCACGATGGCCTCGTCGCTTAACGGCTTCGACTTGTCCTCGTTCTCCACCACGTCCTTCAGCGCCGCCCGCACCGCGTCGTAGCTCATGTCCTCGCCCGACTCGGTCTGCAGCCCGCCCGAGAAGAACCCACGCAGCGCCACAATCCCCCGCGGCGTCTGCAGGTGCTTCTCCGACACCGCACGGCTCACCGTCGCGACATGAATCCCCAGCTGCTCCGCCACCTGCGTCATCGGCAGGGGCTTGAGCGCCTCGGGCCCGACATCAAAGAACTCCCGCTGCTCCTGCAGCACCACGTTGATCACACGCAGAAGCGTCGAACGCCGCTGCTCGACGGCGTCCATGAGCCACGTCGCGTTCGACAGGTTCTTCTTGATGAAATCCCGGTCCCGCGCCTCGAGCGAGCGGTCCTTGCTGAGCAGCGCGTACTCCCGGTTGATCTGCAGGTTTGGCAACCGCCGATCGTTCAGGTACGCCACATACCGATCGTTCACGTCGTCGTACTCGACAAACGCGTCCGGTGTGATCGGCTGCGCCCGCTCCGAGACCAGCCGCTTCCCGGGCGCCAGGCTGAGCCGCTTGAGCGCGTCGATCCCCGCCCGGATCTCATCCAGAGTCAGCCCCGAGGCGTCCGCGATCTTCGGCAGCCGGTTCTTGAGCAGATCCTCGTAGTGCTCCCGCACCAGCGTCCGCGCCGCCCGGATCGTCTCGCCCGACGCGATCATCCGCTCTTCCGCGTGAGGCCCGCCCAGTCCGACCAGATCCAGCTGCGCGTCGAGCTGCAGCAGCAAACACTCCCGCGCATCCCGCGCCCCGATGCCCGCCGGCTCGAGCAGCAGCTGGATCGCCTGCAGCGCCATCTCCAGATCCGCGATCGTCGGCGGCCACCCGCTGCCGTTCACCGATGAGGGCTT
This sequence comes from Planctomycetota bacterium, assembly GCA_038746265.1. GTDB lineage: Bacteria > Planctomycetota > Phycisphaerae > Phycisphaerales > UBA1924 > JBCBKP01. Next base: position 2,696 of record JBCDKU010000056.1, on the reverse strand, counting down.
GGGCGACTTCTCCGCGATCTCTTCGAGCGACACCCGCAGGTACCCGTCGTCATCGAGGTTCCCGATGATCGCCTCGCCCGCGGGCTTGAGCTTCGGGATCACATCGACCATCGCCCACTGCCGCAGCAGTTGCTCCTGCAGGCTCTCGTGCCGGTCCGGCGCTGCGTTGAGCATCTCGAGCCGCGCATCCGGCTCGCCCTCGAGACGGCTCGACGACCGCGGCGCCTCGTGCCGCCAGTCGATCTCCTCCCGCTGCCGTAGGTGCTCATCCTCGAAGCTGTTGTCCGCAGCGTCCGGGTGATCTTCTTCGTACTGATCAAGCCGCGCGAAGTCGTCCTCGCCCGACGGCCCATCGAGATCGAGCTCGCCGTCGGTGCTCACGGACTCCTGCTTCAAGTCAGGGTCAGCCTCTCGCTCCTCAAGCTCAAGCGTCGGGTTGCTGCTGAGTTCCTGCTCGATCCGCTCCTCCAGCTCCGCGAGGGACATCTGGAGGATCTCCATCGACTGGATCATCCGCGGCGCCAGCTTCATCTGCTGGCCCATCCGCATCGACTGCGACTGGTCGAAGCGCATCGCGGGGCTCACAGCTTCCGCCTCTCCGCGATTGCGTCCGCCAGCACTGCCTTGCTCGCCCACTCGAGCTGCCCGCCCGTCGGCAGACCGCGCGCCAGCCGTGTGACCTCAACGCCCATCGTGCTGAGCTGATCCGCCAGGAACAGCGCCGTCCCGTCGCCCTCGAGCGTCGGGTTCAGACCCAGCACCACCTCGCGCACCCGCACCCCGCCCGGCTGCCGACCCGCGTCGCGCACGCGATCGAGCAAACCAGCCACGGTCAGGTCGCCCGGCCCCACGCCCTCGAGCGGATCGATCCGACCCATCAGCACGTGGTACAGACCCTTGTACGCCCCGGTCAGCTCCAGCGCGATCAGATCGCGCGGCTGCTCCACCACCAGCACCTGCTCGCGGTTCCGCCGCTCGTCCGAGCACACCGCACACATCTCGCCGTCAGACAGGTTGAAGCACACCGAGCACTGCCGCACCGTGTTCTTCACGTCCTCGATCGCCCGCGCAAGCCCCAGCGCCTCATCGGGTGGTGACTTCAGCACAAAGAACGCCAGCCGCTCCGCGGTTCGACGCCCGATGCCCGGAAGCCGCGTCAGCTCATCGAGCAGCCGCTCCACCGGCTCCGGATAGGCGCGCGACGAGGTCGCCCGGCTGAAGCCGCCCGAAGAAGCCCGTTCCGCGTTGTCCGTGTGGTCACTCACCATGAACTCTAGCCTGGCGCGGAATTTGCCTAGCATCCCGCGTGCCAAGCGCAACATCGTCCGAGACCACCCCCGATCTCGATTCCGGGACGCACACAACGCCCGCCTCCCGAGGCTGGTCCTGGGCGCGGTTTTCGCGCAACGCCGTCCTCATGGCCGCGCTGATCGCCGCCGCCGTGGTCGTCTGGGAGACCTCCGCCGAGCCCAACCTCGTCCCCAAGAACTTCGGCACCGTCGTCGAGGGCCGCCTCTTTCGCTCGGGCGAATTGACCCCAATGGCGACCCGCACTGTGGTCGAACAGCACGGCATCGACCTCATCATCGACCTCGGCGCCCACGAACTGGGCTCGACCGAGGAACGCCGAGCCCAGGCGACCGCCGATGCGCTCGGCGTCGAACGCCTCCGCATCCCGCTCTTCGGCGACGCCACGGGCGACCCCAACCGCTACGCCGAAGTCCTGAAGATCATCGAGTCGAGCACCGACCGCACCGTCCTCGTCCACTGCGCCGCCGGCACGCAGCGGACCGGCTGCCTCGTGGGCCTCTACCGCTCGATCTACGAGAACGCCCCGACCGCCGACGTCCTCGCCGAAGCCGAGTCCTTCCGCTGGGACCCGAACGACGAGGGCTCCAGACTCCGCGAGTCCTTCGAGCGCTGGCGCGACCCGATCGCAGGCGCGCTCGAGACGGGCGAGCCCATTCCCTACGACGGCCCGACCCGACCGCGATGACACCCACAGCCAGCCGCAAGCCGCTGTGGTCGCGGGCGTGGTTCCAGATCGCCGCGGTCCTGCTGGCCTGCGCGATCGTCTACTGGTTCCGCCTCGGCACGGGGGGACTGCACTCCACCGAGGGCCACCGCGCGATCCCCGCCTACGAGATCCTCGAATCGGGTGACTGGCTCGTCACCACCATGTTCGGCCAGCCCTACCTCCGCAAGCCGCCCGGCATGCCGTGTGCGTTCGCGATCTCCACCCTGATCTTCGGCGAGTCCGCGTGGAGCGCCCGGGCCGTGTCCGCGCTCGCCGCCACCCTGATGGCCCTCGTCGCGCTCCGCTTCGCCCGCCTCTGGTTCGGCCCCGCGGGCGGACTCGCCGCAGCGCTCACCTGCGCGCTCACACCCTGGCTCCTCGAATCAGGACGCGCCGCAGAGATCGAAGCCCTGAACACCCTCGGCACCATGCTCGCCGCTTACGGCCTCATCCACGTCGGCGTCGCGCGCGGCAGCTGGCGCGCCGCGACCGTCACGCTCCTCGGCGTCGTCATCCTCACCCTCGCCAAAGGACCGGCATCCGTTCCCCTGCTCATCGGCGTCCTCGCCGCGATTGGCATCACCACACGCTGGCGCACCCTCGCCAGCCCGAAGCTCAGCGCGCCGGTGATCCTGGGCTTCGCCGTCTTCGGAGCCGTCGCCGTCGCGATCGCGCTGCG
>JBCDKU010000055.1:0-16894 GCA_038746265.1 Planctomycetota bacterium | reverse complement strand
GGGCGGGCGTCGCCCAGAACCGGCTGCTCGATCCACGAGACCTTCGACCTCGCCGCGTCCGCGATGGACGCGCTGCTCGATCGCTCGGGCGTCCCGATCACCCGCACGATCATGCTCGGTCACAGCCTCGGTGCGGCCCGCGCCGCCGTCGTGACCAACGGGAACGCCGCCGGGTATGTCCTGCTCGCCGGCGCGTACCTCTCGCCGACCGCGGACCGGCCGACGCAACTCGCGGCCACCGCGACCGCCGAGGGCAACGACTTCGACGGCAGCGGCGCGATCACCGGCTGGGAACGCGCCGCCGCCCAACGCCTCGCGGACGGCATCACCCGTGACCGCGCGAAGTTCCTGCCCGACCACGACATCCCGTGGGCGAGCGACGTCCTGCTGGATTCAAACGCGCCCATCCTCGCGATCTGGGGCGGGCTTGACCCCGTCTCCATCCACGGCCCGCTCCTCGAGCAACTTCGACAAAAGACAGACACCGTCTACGTCCCCGATGTCGGCCACCAACTCGGCCCGGAATCCGCCGGCCTCGCCGGCCCGATCGCGCCGAAGGTCGTCGATCGCATCGTCGAGTGGCTCAGCGTCCGCTTCACCGCCGACTGAAAACGCCGCGCTACAGGCTCCGCCGCGCCCGCTTCACGATCCGCGCCGTCGCTTTCGAGTCCGATTCCGAAAGCCACCGGTCCGTGACCTCGATCACCCAGTCCGCACGCGACTTCGCCGCGTCGTTCAGCCAGTTCGCGACAGAATCCTGCGCGTACTTCTCGGGCTCCGACTTCAACGGCTCCAGCAGCGGCAGCCCGGGCGCGGGATCGTCCTTGAGACTCGGGATGTGCGCGCACCACACCCCGCGCGGCCGCGTCGCCTCGACCGCGAACCGCCGGATATTCACGCGCCTGTCGCTCACCCACGGCGTCAGTAGATCAATGGCACCTTCCAGTTCCGCCGCGATCGCATCCCGCACCGCCATCCACGCCCACTCGCGCACGCCGTAGTGCGGGTCGTCCGCGAAGGGCTTGATCTCTTTCAGCCGCTGCTTGAGCGACCACCGCGGCGCAATCTCGATGATCCCCGCCGCCCAGCCCCGCACCGTGTCGGACGGGTGAGTACGTAGTTCAGAGATCGCGCCCATCCCGAGATCATCAAGCAGCAGCCGCGACGCGAGCCGCATCCGCTTCGTGACGCCCTCGCCCCGAGCCGCGTTCATCTGTGTGATCGAGCCCGCCGAAACACCATACACGGTGCGCAGAAGCGCCGCGAAATCGACCGCCAGCGATTCAGCAAGATTCGCCGCCTCACGCGTGCCGGCGTTCAGCTCCCGCACCACGGGCCGCGGCACCTCGCTCGGTCGCCGCGCCAAGGCTCACTTGTCCTTGTAGTACTCGAGGTTCAGCTCGACGTACTTCGACCACTCGCTCGGCAGATCCTCGTCCTGATAGATCGCCTGCACCGGGCACTCGTCCACGCACAGCCCGCAGTCGATGCAGGTGTCCGGATCGATAAAGAGCTGGTCGGCCGTCTCAAAATCCGCGTCGTCCTTCGTTGGGTGGATGCAGTCCACGGGGCACGCGTCCACGCAGCTCGTGTCCTTCGTCCCGATGCACGGCTCGGCGATGATGTGCGGCATGTCGCGAATCCCTCCGTCGAAGTGCAGACAGTTTGGAGTCGTTCCAGAAAAGCTGCAGAATTAGACACGATCCGACCCCGAAAGGCAACCCCGCCGAGACGTATTGCGACGACGCTAGGCCCGACCCGGATCGAGAAGATGGGCAAGCAGCGCCCGCTTGTCATAGTCCCGCCCGCACTTCGGGCACCGTCCGGCGGGCAAGAGATCATCCAGCGCGTACTGGCACCCGTGGCACCGCAGCGGCAGCACCTTCAGCAGCTCATCCGAGATCTCGATCCCGCCATGCCCGACATGCCCTTCGGGCTCGTCACCCGGCTCGCCGTCCTCGCCAAACGCCTCGGCCTGCGACTCCCAGTCCGCATCCAGCTCGACCGGCAGCGCGTCGAACTCGTCGAGCAGGAGCCGCGCCGCCTCCGCGTCGGACTTGTCCGCCAGCACGACCCGGAACTGCGCCCCGCCCCCCGACCCCATCGGCGAGAGCGACACCCCCGGGTACAGCTCCCCCTTCCCGAGCCCATCCTGCACAACACCCGCCAGCACCCCGTTCTCAATCAGGTGCAGCGCCGCCGACTGCGCATCGAGCGCGGAGTGGTAGTGGCGGAGGGTTTTCAAGCGTCAGCCCCGGGTGCGGGCTCGTTTACATCCGCCCGCATAAACAGAGCCTCTCCCTTCGCCACCGACTGCCCCGCCTTCATCCCGTGCGGCCCCGCGAACTCGGCAAGCTCCGCCAGCGGCGCCTCGCCCGGCGCGCACGACCAACTCGCCCACAGCTCCGCCATCTTGTTCGGCATCGCCGGGCTCAAGAGCAAACTCGCGATCCGCAGCGCCTCCGCGCACTGATACAGGATCGCCGCGAGCTTCTTCCGGTCGCCCTCGGGGTCGGCGCTCGTGCCCTTGTCGATCCCCTTCGCGATCGAGAAGGGACGCGTCTCGCCGATGCAGGCATCGACCTTGTTCGAGAGCTCCAGACCCGCGCGCAGCATCTCGTCGAGCGCGAAGTCCCCGTGCGCGCGCACAGCCGCGTCCACCGCGTCCCGTGTGAGCGCGGGCCAGTCGTACCCCTCGCCAGTCAATTCGCCGCCGTGGTCGGGCACCTGCCCATCGAAGTACTTCGCGATCATGTTCCCCACACGGCTCGTCGCGTTGCCGATGCCGTTGGCAAGATCCGCGTTGTAGACCTCGATGAACCGAGCGTGCGCGAAGTCCGCGTCGGTCGAACCGAGCGGCCCCTGCGTGGTCAGGAACCACCGCAGCGCATCGACCGAGTACCGCTCGGCGTACGTCTCCAGCCGATCGATCTCGATGAAGTTGCCGAGGCTCTTGGACATCTTCACGCCCTCGGCGATGTAGTACGCGTGCGCGTACACGATCCCGGGCAGGGGCTTGTCGAGGGCCATCAGCATCGCGGGCCAGATCACCGCGTGGAACCACAAAATGTCCTTCGCGAGCAGGTGCACGCTCGCGGGCCACCACGTCTGCCGGTCCTCGGTGTCGATCGCCGTGATGTAGTTCAGCAGCGCCTCGATCCACACGTAGACCCGATGCCCCTCGTCGCCCGGCATCTTCACGCCCCACGCGCGGGCCTCGTCCGATTCCTCGTCCTTGATCCGACGGCTCACCGGCACCTTCTGCAGGCCCTGCTTGATCCGCCCGAGCACCTCGTTCCGGCGCGCCTCGGGCAGGAGCCGGTAGTCCCCGTTCTCGATCGCCGCGAGCAGCCGGTCCTCGTACTTGTCGAGACGGAAGAAGTAGTTCTGCTCCACGCGCTTCTCGAGGGGCCTGCCCGAGACCGGGCTCTTGAAGTCGTTCTCGCGGGCGACCGTCTCGGTCAGGTACTCCTCCTGCGAGGGGTCGAACCAGCCCTCGTAGTCGCCCAGCTCGATGTCCCCGTGGTCCATCAGCTTCTTGATGAACGCCGCCGCCCGGGTCTTGTGCCGGTCCTCGCTGGTGCGGATGAAATCGTCGTTCGAGCAGCCCATCGCCGCGAACGCCTTCTCAAACTCCGCGGCGTTGCGGTCCGCCCACTCCCGGACGCTCACGCCGTTCTCCGCGGCCCGCGTCGAGACCTTCTCCGCGTGCTCGTCGGTGCCGGTCAGGAAGAACGTTTCCCGCCCGATCAGCCGGGCCGCCCGCGCCGCGACATCCGCCAAGATCGTCGTGTAGCAGTGCCCGATGTGGGGGCGGTCGTTGACGTAATAGATCGGTGTGGTGACGTAATAGCTCTCGCGGCTCGCTTCGGTCGGCATAGCGCGATGATAAACCGCCCGCGGAGACGGCCTGCCGGGGCCCCCGCGACACCGGTCCACGGCAGGGATTATCCTCAGCGCTCGCCGGACGCCCGGTTTCAGGGCAGCCAGAGGGGACGGACCGCCGGATGGAACGCAACGAGTTCGAGAAACTCGCCCTCGAGCACCTCGACGCCGTCTACCGGATGGCGATGCACCTCACCCGCAACCCCGATGAGGCCTCCGATCTCGTCCAGGAGGTCTACGTCCGCGCCATGCGGCCCAAGACCATCGAGCGCTTCCAGGACAACTCCTCCGAGGGCGGCGGCGGCATGAGGTCGTGGCTCTTCGCCATCACCCACAACGTCTTCTACACCTCGATCAAGAAAAAAGCCCGCCAGCCCACGTCCGTCGAGGAGTTCTACGAGGCCTCCGAGACCGAGCACGCTCCCGACCAGGACACGCCCCACTGGGACGGCGAGCAACTCGACTGGGAGCAGGTGGACAGCCGCCTCCGCGACGCCATCCAAGACCTGAAGCCCGAGTACCGCGAGGTCCTGCTCATGTGGGGCGTCGAGGGCCTCAAGTACCGCGAGATTGCGACCATCCTCGAGGTCCCGATCGGCACCGTGATGAGCCGTTTGCACCGCGCACGGAAGCTGCTCGCGGATCAACTTGTTGCGGATCCCGACGTCGTCTCCGACCTCGGGTTGCACGCCCATCAGGACGACCCGCAGGACACGTAGATCCGGAAAGAAAACCCAACGAATCACATCGCGACCGGGGAATGAACGGGGCCACACTCCCGTTGACTCACCAGCGGGCGGCGGGCATTCGTCCGAGCACCGCCCCGAACGAGAAAAACGCTGCAAATCGCCGAAATCCGGCGATGGGATGGAATAAGTTGTTCCTCGCGGGCGATGGCCCCGCGGAAACGGCAGGCTCCGCTCTGTTCCGAAAGGCTGCCGTCTTCAACGACCGGTAAGGATGGGATCCGGATGACCGACCGCCACGATGACACCATGAACCAGCTCGACCCGGAGCAGATGAGCCGCGAGGCCCGGATCCGCGCCGTCGCCGACGGCGAGATCGGTCCCGAGCACGTCTCGGAGTCCGATGCCGGCGCCGTCGCGTTCGAGCAGTCCCTGCGGTCGGCAGTCGGCCGCGCCATGGCGTCGGGCGAGCAGTTCACAGCCCCCGCGGGTCTTCGCGATCGCATCGCGTCCGCCGTCGCGGCAGACTCGGGCACACCAGACTCGGAAGCAGACAACACCGTCTCCGATGACGAGTTCGCCCGCCGCCTCGATGCACGGGCTGAGCAGACCCGCTCGGCCAGCTTCTGGAGCGGCTCGACCATCGTCTCGATCGGCACCCTCGCGGCCGCCGTCGTCATGATGCTCGCGGTCTTCAGCTTCAACAGCCGCAATCAGACCACCGCGCCGTCCGCCTACACCACGACGCTCGCCCAGTTCGTCGCGGCCGAGCACATGCGGACGACGCCCGAGTCCGACGCGGCCGAGAGCAAGTTCATCGTGACCACCCACGACGACGCGGTCGCCCAGCTCGCCGAGCGGCTCGGTGCCCCGACCGCCCTGCCCACGTCCGATACGGATGAGGGCGGCGACGTCGGCATGAGCAAGAACGCCGTCCGCTTCCGCGGCCTTGGCAACTGCAAGGTCCCGGGCGAGGGCACCTCGAGCCACGCCCAATACCTGATCCAGGGGCCCCAGGGCGCGACCTCCCACGTCAGCCTGTTCGTCAAGCAGCACGACGACATGCTCGATCTCGAGACGGGCGTCACCTACGAGGTCGATACCGCCGCCTGCGGCGTGGACGACTCGCGGATCATCGTCTGGACCGACGGCTCGGTGACCTACGTCCTCGTCGCTCAGGACGCCGCCGGGAAGGTCTGCGACAAGGTCCTGGAGAAGCTGGGTCAGCCCATGCCGACCCAGCGGCTCTGAGCGGCCTGCAACGTTCCGGCGCCAGAGTGACCGGCCGTGTGCGCGATCTGCCTGCAGGTCCCCCGACATCTGACCGAACACCGAACTTTCCCGGCTCCTCTGCGTATCCTTTGGAGCTTGCGAAAGGATCGCGTGTGACCCGCCTGAGGCTTTCCACAACCCTCGTTTTTCTCGCCGCGACGGCCCTCGCCCCGCTCGCGTCCGCCCAGAACGCCCTCGGGGATGGTCGTGGGCTAGAGAACCGCCGGATCACGAACGGGCGGGGCAACTACAACCGCCCCGACTTCATCGAGGAAGTTCGTTTCCGCAACTCGATCGTCACGGGCAACGCGCCGAACTTCCTGAGCTTCCGGGGCGACCTTCCCTTCACCGACCCCGATTCGTTCCGGGGCGATCTGGGCTCGAACGACCTGTTCGCCTTCCGCCGCGACAGCCTGTTCTCGGGTCTTGCGGGCCAGGGCGTCCGGGGCACCGAGGCGATCCAGTTCCAGGCCGCCCTTACGACCAACACCTCGCCCCCGCCGGGCCTTGTGGGCGCGTTCATCGTGGACCGCGCCGGCACCGGCGCGTCGGGGAGTGACTTCGCCCGCTTCCGCGGCGCGCCCTCGGGCATCCCGAACGGTCTCAACGACCCGGGCAACACCGACGGCCGCACCACGCTCATCCAGGATCCGAACGCGGTCAACCGCGGGTACAGCGAGAACCAGCTCCCGATCGCGACGGGCTTCCAAGACGCGCTCCGCTCGCCCTCGGCGTACCTCGTCAACCGCGACTACCGGCCCGCGTTCGTCGGTACCACGCTCGACGCGGAGCAGAACCGGCGCATCCTGACCGCGACCAGCCTGCTCGGCGTGCAGCTGCTGCCGACGCCCGAGCAGGTCAACGAGCGGCGCAGCCGGCTCGCGACGGTCGCGGACGCGACTGCGGTGAACATCGAGGAGCGCGACCGCGGTCAGCGTCGGTCGGCGAGCAGGCTCGACCAGCGCACCGAGGTCAACACGGTGGACCGCCGTGTCGTCACCGGGCACGACCTGCTGATCGAGAAGATCGAGACCGCCGCCCCGTCGCTCCGTGTGAATGTGATCGACGAGGACGCAGAGGACGAGCCCGCCGAGACACCGACGACGATCCCGAGCACGACGCCTGCGGAAGGTGAGTCGGGCGAAGAGGACGTCGAGCCGTGGCGCCGCGGGCTGATCGATCTTCGCAACTGGGTCAACGCGCCGCTGCCGATCGACACGCCCGACGCGCGCCGCCGGTACGCGGAACTGGTCGATGCGCGGACCGAGCGGCCCGCGGGCGAGCCCGCGGATCCGAACAACCCGGACGAGGAGCCGACCGAGGTGGACGTCGTGCTGCAATCAGAGCAGCTGATCGACGAGCTAATCCGCGCGCCCGAGGGCGTCGAGGATTCGTTCCTGCGGCTCATGGTCTCCGGGCAGCAGGCGATCGTCGAGGGCAACTATTTCGATGCCGAGGAAGCGTTCGCGCTCGCGCTCTCCGTGAAGCCCCAAGACCCGACGGCGCAGGTCGGCCGTGTGCACGCGCAGCTCGGCGCGGGGCTGTTGCTCTCCGCTTCGATCAACCTGCGCCAGCTGCTTGTCTTTTTCCCTGAGCTCGCGGTGGCCCGCTTCGGGCGTCAGCTGCTCCCGCCCGCGGAGCGTCTGTCCGAGATCGTCGCGCAGCTCGAGCGATACATCGATCCGAACTCGACCGCGCTCGTCGCGCCGGCCCTTCGGCGTGAGGCGGGGCTCCTGCTCGCGTACATCGGCCGGCACACCCGCGACGACGCGCTCGTCCGCCGCGGGCTCGATGACTTCGCGCGGACGGTTCAGGGCGACCCGGCGACCGTCGCGGACGACGCGTTCCTTGAGCAGCGGCTCGTCCGCGTGCTGCGGTCGGCGTGGCTGCCGGCGGGCACGCTAGACAGCTCGCCCGGGGGCCCGCCGAACGACGAATGACCGGGCCCGACGACCAACACGCCCCCGAGTTCACGCCCGCGCTGCCGCCGGTGCTGTCCGAGGCCGCGCCGCTTGCGCCGGACGAGCCGTGGTCTGTGCGGGACTTCCTGACTGATGGCGCGCTCGCGGCGATGTGCGCACGGCTCGCGGACGTCTCGGGGCTCGACATCCAACTCCGCGACGAGCACGGCTCGCAAATCCTCGCGAGCGGCGATTCCGATGCGCCGTGGCGAATGGCCTCGAGCGACGAGGATCGCGGCATCGATCCCGCCGCGACGCGCGTCCCGATCTACACCGACGGCGACACGATCGGCGAATTGATCCTCGCGCCGGGCGAGCCATCGAGCGGCACGCGGGAGAACCTCGTCGAGGCGCTCGGGCATCTCGCGCAGGCGGCGGGCGAGCTGTGCGACGACGTCGTGCAGCTGCGCGGACGGCTTGCCGAGCTGCGTGTGATCTACGAGCTGAGCTCGCTGCTGGCGGGGGGCGTGACCAAGCTCAAGCCCATGCTGGGTGTGATGCTGGATTCAGCGCTGCGCGTGCTGGAGCTGGACGCCGGGTCGATCGTACTCTTCCCGGAGGACGCCGACGGCGTGCCGACGACGAACGACGAGGGCGAGTTGGTGCAGGAGGCGAGCCGCGGACTCTCGAACACCTGGCTCGACAACCCGCTGCCCTTGAGCGAGAACCGCTGCTTCGATCAGATCGTGCTCTCGGGCGAGGTGCTCGCGATCGAGCACCTCGCTTCGGATCCGCGGGTGATCGAGCCGGGCCGGGTGCGTGATGAGAGGCTGGCGTCGTTCGTGTCGGCGGCGATGGTCTCGCGCGGCCGGCCTATCGGCGTGATCCGGCTCTACAGCAGGACGCCCCGGCGGTTCGGCGAGGCGGAGCGGCGGCTGGTGCGGTCGATCGGCGATCAGGCGGCGACGGGCGTGCAGCAGGTGCGGCTGCTCGAGGTGCAGAAGCGCGAGCGGCACCGCGACCGGCAGCTGCTTCTTGCGGGGCAGGTGCAGGGGCGGATGCTGCCCGCGAAGCTTCCCGATCTGCAGGGCATCACGGTCGATGCACGGAGCGTGCCGACGGATGAGCTGGGTGGCGATTTCTACGACGTCGAGTTGACCGAGGAAGGGCTTGTCACGCTGCTCGTCGGCGATGTGGTCGGCAAGGGCGTGCCCGCGGCGATGCTCATGGCGTCGCTGCTCGCGAGCCTGCGGGCCTCGGCGCCGCACGTCCACGAGATTGATGCGTGGATCGGCGTCGTCAACGACGCGATGTGCCGCACGACCCTGCCCAATGAGTTCGCGACGATGTGGTGCGGTCGGCTTGATCCTCGGACGCTTCGGCTGACGTACACGTCGGCGGGGCACGAGCCGCCGCTGGTGATCCGGCCACCGCGGGACGGCTCGCGGCCGACGCCCGATGACGTGTACCCGCTCGGTGTCGGCGGGCTGGTACTGGGCGTGATGGAGGATCAGACGTACCCGCGGTACGTGCACCAGCTCCACCCGGGCGACGTCCTGATCGCGCACAGCGACGGTCTGACCGATGCGCGGAATTTCGACGATGAGCGGTGGGGCTACGACCGCATGGTCGAGGCGATCCTCGACGGGTTCCCGCAGTATCCGAATAACGGGGACGGACCGACCGCGCACGAACTGGTCGAGCACATTCTGTGGTCGCTGCGCAGATTCAGCGGCCTGCGGAAGCAGGTGGACGACGAGACGCTGCTCGTGATGCGGCTGGACTGGTGATCGGGGCGGCGGACGCTCAGGCGGCGTAGGGGCCGTCGTCGTCCCAGGCGGGGCGGTAGTTCTCGATCGGCAGCGAGTCGGCCGTGATCGCGAAGACGTCGGCCGTCACCGCGTCGAGCTGCTTCTGCATGCGGTTGAGGCTGGCCTCAGCCTCGGCGGCGGCGTCGCGGCCGAACCGCGAGCGGTCGGTCGGGAACTTCAGCGTCCGCGTGGGTGCGTCAGATTCGTTACGTCCGTGTAAGCGGGGAAACTGCATGGCGGCGCTCCTTGCCGGTCGGTATGGACACGCATCGGTGTCGACCATCCGCGACTCATCCCTGAGCCGGCGGAGGAGCGCTCGGTTGTTGTCCGGACCCTGAATTCGGCTTGTGCCGATCGTTGGGGCTGGGCGTGACCGATACTCCGGGGTCGCTATCGGTTCTCGCTTGGCGTGGCTTTGATCTCGTCGTCGCTGCGCGCCCCACCGAGACGTGGTTCGGACCCGCGCAGGATGCGCTCCAGATTTCCTCGGTGCTTCGCGATGACGAACACCGCGAGGAGGCCGGTGATTCCGAGGAACGGCCAAGAAACGATTTCCGGACGCGTGGGCGTGTCGAGTTCGGTCGCGCCGCGCTCGGCCGCCTGGTAGCTGAGCAATCCGAAGAAGTACCACGTCCAGAGCGGCAGGCTTCCTGCGGCGAGGGAGCTCGAGAGGCCCACGTACCGCCAGACGGCGAGCGTGGCGATGAAGACGACGAACGCGCCGAGGCCCGGGATGGTGAGGAAGGGCCAGACGCCCAGCAGTGCACCGAGCCCGGTCGCGACGCCCTTGCCGCCCTTGAAGCCGATCCACGGGCTGAACATGTGTCCGAGAACGGGCGCGATGACGACGGCGAGCCAGCCCAGGCTCTTTCCGGACGTGAGCTCGGCGGGCGTGATCGGGATGAGGTCGGCGTAGAAGCCCCACGCGAGCGTGGGCGCGGCGCCCTTGAGGGCGTCGAGGATAAAGGCGATGAGGAAGTAGCGGAAGCCGAGCGTACGGCCGAGGTTGGTCGCGCCTGGGTTCTTCGAGCCGACGGTCCGGATATCAACGCCCCGGGTGAAGCCGACCAGCAGCGCGAAGGGGATCGAGCCGAGCAGGAAGGCGGCGATGACGGCGACAACGAGATCGATCATGCGAGGCGCTCCTGTAGGGTGCGCACGAGATCGGACGTGACGGCGTCCACGTCCCGCGTCGCGTCGATGCGGGCGTAGTGATCGGGGTCTTGTTTGATCTGGTCGAGGTAGCCCACGCGGACGCGCTTGTGAAAGGCGGCGCCCTTGGCTTCCATGCGGTCGAGCAGCGGGCTGAGGCGCGAGTTGGCGGTCTGCTCGTCCACGTCGAAGATGACGGTCAGGTCGGGCATGGAATTGCCGCAGGCGATCTGCGCGACGGCTCTGATGTGGTCGGGGTCAAGCCCGCCCGCGGTGCCCTGGTAGGCGAGTGTCGAGCTGACGAAGCGGTCGGCGAGGACGAACCGACCCTCGGCGAGCGCGGGGGCGATGCGCTGGCGGACGAGTTGGGCGCGGCTTGCCATGTAGAGCAGCATCTCGGCGTGGACGTCGATGGGCTCGTCGGTGTGCGCGAGCAGCAGGTCGCGGAGGCGCTCGCCCAAGAGCGTGCCGCCCGGCTCGCGGACGTGGACGGGGTCGATGCCCGACGCGCGGCAGGCGGCGGCGAAGCGTTCGAGCTGGGTGGATTTGCCCGAGCCGTCGGGGCCGTCGAAGACGATGAAGGTGCCGGGCAGCGCGGCCGCGAGATCGGCGGGCAGGGGCGTGATCGTGTCGGCGCTGGTGTCCGGCGGGCGCATCGGGTGATGGTAGTGGACGGCTTGGGCGTCAGTCGGCGGTTCGGAGGAGGCGTTGGAGGCGTGCGGCGGTGGTGACGCCGCCGAGGTCGGGGTCGAGCAGGCGGAGACGCACGACGTGTGCGCGCACGGCGGGTTGCTGTGCGGTCTGGGAGGCGAGGAGCTCGAGGGCGTCGGTGAGGAGTTGCCAGCCGGGCTCGGTCTCGGGCGGTGGGCTGACGGAGCGGGCGATGAGGTCGCCGAGGGCTTCGACGGCGGCGTTGGTCGAGCCCAGCTTGAGGTCGGTCCGGGCGATCGCGAGGCGGACGCGGTCGGGGTCGGGGTGGGTGGCGATGAGATCGACGAGCGCGCGGCGCGCGGCGGCGGGGGTGGTGTCGAGCTGCGACATCGCGAGGTCGAGCTCGATGTCGGGGGCGGTGTCGAGGCCGAGGCGGTTGGCGACGTCGGCGAGTTCTGATTGCAAGTCGGTGGTCGGATTGGCGGCGACGAGTTCCTGAAGGGTGGCGTAGGCGAGGGCGTCGGCTTGCTTTCGGAGGTCGCTGGTGAGCGGGATCTCGCGGAGCTGGGCGAGGCGGCGGGCGCCCTCGAGTTGGGTGGCGCGTTCGAGCCGCCAGGCGTTGGCGAGGGGGTGAGACGGCTGGGCGTCCAGCAGATCGGCGAGGAGGTCGGGCGTGCTGCCGAGCAGGTCGAGGGCTCGGGTGGCGGCGTCGCGTGCGCGGGGGTCGCTGGTGAAGTCGGTGGCGATGCGGCGGTGGAGGGCGCCTGCCTGGGCTCGGTCGGTGTCTTCGAGGAGATCGGCGGCGCGGATGAGCCATTCGATCTGGTCGGGGATGCGCTCGGCGGTGTCGAGGTAGAGGTTCGCGGCGGCGATGGGGTCTGTTTGCGCGAGGTGGTCGGCCAAGGCGGTGAGGAGGCGCGGGTTGGTTGAGTTGCGCGCGAGGTCGGGTGCGGAGGCGGCGGCGAGGCGGAGGCGGAGCGCAGCGTCGGGGGTGTCGAGCGCGAGGAGCGGGGCGAAGGCGCTCGACGCGCGGCGTTCGACGCGGACGCGGGTCTGGGCCTCGGCTCGGATGAGGGCGAGGTAGTTGGTTGTGTTGGTCGAGGCGTTGGTGAGGGCGGCGTCGCCGATGAGGAGCGTCAGGAGCAGGCGGGCGCGTTCGATGGTCTGGTCGGGGAGCGTGAGCTCGGCGGCGTCGGCGATGAGTGATTTGAGTCGATCGATGGCGCTGGCTCGGTCGGATCGGATCGATTCGGCAAGGGCATGGGAGAGCTCGGCCAGGGCGTAGGCGGCGGGGTCGAGCTGCGCGACGGCGCTGAGATTCGTGATCGCTTCATCCGCGAGGTCGCGGCGGACGGGGCCCGGGTCTTCGAGCGATGCGAGGATCGCCGCGGCGCGCCCCCGCAGCAGCGCGAGGCGCGGGTCGGCGGTCTCGCTTGGCGGCGAGGCTTCGCGGAGGCGGTTGAGCGCGAGTGTCGCGGCGGCGTTGACGGCGCTGTGCTCGGTCTCGGTCGGGAATCCGAAGAGGGCGTGGTCGGTCGCGCCGGAGAGGTCGATCGCGCGGAGGGCGTTGGTGGCGGCGCTGATGGCGTTGGCGTCGGTCGGGGAGAGCTCGATCGGCTCGGCGGTCGATCGCGCGGCGCGCTCTGCCTGCATGCTCGACGGGGTGACAGGGCTGGTGTCGAGCTGCCGGCCCGGCGGGCCGTGCTCGGCGGCGATCGCGGTCATGAGGCCCGTCTGATCGGGCTCGATGAACTGGATGGTCGCGATGACGGCGGGGCGCCTGCCGGTCGCGGGGTTGATGGGGTTGAGGCGGTCGAGCTCGGCGAGGGTCTGCTCGCGGCCCAGGCCCCACTGGGCGTTGGGGCCCGTGCGGGTGATGCTGCGGCTGAGCAGGAAGACGGCCTGCGGGTCGAGCGCGAGCGCGGCGCGGAGACCTTCGAGCGGCTTGGAGCGTCCGCTTGGGAGTGTTGATTCGAGCCAGCGGCGGACGGCGTTGGTGTTGGCCTGTGTCGCGCGGAAGTAGCCGTCGTCGTCGGTTTTGATCGGCGCGGTGACCGGGTTGCCGTCGGTGTCGGTGGGGCCGAAGAGGATGACCTGGGCGCGCTGGGTCGGCAGGAGCGTGCCGAGCGCGCGGGCGAGCTCGTCGGCGATGATGGGCCAGGTCGCGACGACGGCACCCGAGGCATCGACGGCGAAGACGGTTCGTTCGGCGGGCGAGGCGGCGGCGCCGGCGAAGCGGACGGGCGGCGGCGGCTGCGGGATGGCGGTCGGCGCGGGGTCGGCGGGCGCGGGGCGGGGCGCGGTGTCGGGTGTTGTCCGCTGGCGCGGGGTGGTCTGCGCGATGGTGCGGTCGATGGCTTCGCGCGCGGCGGTGCTCGCGGCTCGGCGTGCGGCGGGTGTGGAGGCCGCGGTGGTGCGCTGCGTTTCGCGCGGGGGTGTGGGCGCGGGCGTGGTGCGCGGCGTGACCGGGTCGGCGAGGGTGACGACGGCGGGCGCGCCGGGGTCGCGGGGCTCGGGGCGGGTGACGGCGACGGTCGCGAGGACGACCGCGGCGAGCAGCCCGGCGTGGACGAGCAGCGAGACAGCGCTCGGCAGCACGGCGCTGCGCCAGAGCTTGAGCCGTCGCGTGATCGAACCCTGACCGGGCATGGGGTCAGGGTATCTGGTTGTCAGTCGTCGTCGTCCTCGTCGTCGTCGTCGCGGTGCTTGCGGGGCTTGCCGAAGAGGAGGCGGTCGAGGGCGAGGGCGCCGGAGCCGGCGAAGAGGATGCTGGTGGCGGCGGCGAGGAGGATGAGCTGGAAGAAGAAGGTGACCCAGTCGTAGAAGTTGAAGTACTCGTTGTTGGGCAGGAAGCCGGGGCCGAAGCCGAGTCCGGTGAGTGTGCCGGCCTGCCAGGCGGGTCCGAACTGGGTGAGCCACATCGCGGTGATCATGGTGCCGGCGATGGCAAGGCCGCCGATGCGGCTGAAGAGGCCGATGATGAGGAAGCCGCCGAAAATGGCTTCGGTGAGCGCGGCGACCCAGGCGAGGATCTTGGCTGTGGATCCCTTCGCGGTCCATGCGGGGACCATCGGGGGCTGGGGCGAGCCGTCGGGGCGGGTGCCCTGCGGGTTCGCGCCGGCGTGGAGGGTCAGCGCGATACCGTAGAGCTTCTTGACCTCGCGGGGCTCGGTGAACTCGGCGGCGGAGAACTGCGGCGCAGGCGTCGTCGGCGTCGGGGCGAGCTCTTGCTCGGACTCGGCGGGGTTGGGCTGGGCTTCTTCGCCGTCCTGTTCGTCGTCTTGGTAGGAGGTCGGGAGGAAAGCGAAGGCGGCTGCTGGGCCGAGGGCGGTCTGTTCGGCCGTCTGCTGGGGGGGCTGGGTGTCGGCCGGGCCCGGGTCTTCGGTGGCGGGCTTGGAGAGATCGACGCCCATGTTGGCGAGGATCGCGGCGTCTTCGCCCTGGACCGTCATGGTCTGGGTGAGCTTCTCAAGCCCCGCGAAGAGGAAGATCGATCCGAGCGCGAGGCGCAGGATGAGCGGGTTGATGTGAACCGCGAGTTTCTCTCCGAATCGCATGGGCGTCCTTTCCTGTGTGCTCCGATACTATCGGATGGACCGCGGCGGCTTCGCCTGCGGTTTTTCCCGACCTTCCGTGCGTGTTCCGCGGAGGGCCGGGCTGCCGCGGGTGTGGCGGAACTGGAAGACGCGCTGGATTTAGGTTCCAGTGGCCATTGGCCGTGCAGGTTCGATTCCTGTCACCCGCACTTTGTTGGGATGGAGGGGGGTTTGGTTGCGGCCCTTGGGTGGGGCTGGGATCTGGGATTGGGGTTGTGGAGTTGGGTGGCACTGGCGGTCTTTGCCGCCAGTGGAGATGTTGGATGAGCTTCGCACTGGCGGGCAAGCCGCAAGTGGCACACTGCACTGGGAGCTTTGCTTTAGTCGCGGGCGTAGTGGATGCTGGCGAGGGTGAGGTCGTCGGCGAGGTGGTCCTGGCCGGCGTGGGCGTGGACGGCTTTGTCGAGCTCGTTGACGTCGTCGCGGGGGGTGGCGGTGCTCTGGAGGACCTCGACGGCGCGGTCGATGCCGAACTGGATGTTGTCGGCGTCGGGCTGCTCGACGAGGCCGTCGGAGAAGAGGATGAGGCGCGAGCCCGGGGTGAACTCGGTGGACTCGGTGGTGTAGGTCATCGCGGGGTCGATGCCGACGAGGAGGCCGCCGTTGCACTGGTGCTTGGCGGCGGGCTCGTCCGGGCGTGCGATGAGCCAGTGGCCGTGGCCGCCGTCCACGAAGTCGAGGGTGTTGGTCTTTGGGCAGAGCACGCCGAGCCAGAGGGTGAGGAACATGCCTCCGGAGACGCGGGGCGCGACGTGGGCGTTGAGTGCGGTGACGACGCGGCCCGGGTCGTCGTCGTGCTCGAGGGCGAGGCGGAGGTAGGTCTGGGCGGTCGCCATGAGGATGGCGGCGCCGACGCCCTTGCCCGCGACATCGCCCAAGAGGACGGCGAGGCGTCCCTCGGGGTCGTTCGGGTCGTCGAGCGGGACGGCGTCGAACAGGTCGCCCGCGACCATGCGGCCCGGCTTGGTGCGCATCGCGTAGGTGTACTTGCCGAGCGTCTCGGACGCGGGCGGCATGATGAGGCGCTGCGCGGCTCGGGCGGCTTTGAGGTCGGTTTCGAGCGACCTGCGGTGGGACTCGAGCTCGACGCGCTTGAGGTTGGCGAGCGCCAGGCCCGACATCTTGCTGACCGCCTGGCAGAAGGCGGCGGCGTCGTGCTCAACGGAGGACTCGGCGTCGCGGGCGTCGAGGTACAGGTAGGCCTCGACGGAGGCGCCGAGCATGATCGGGGCGCACAGGGCCGAGTGGATGCCGAGGCGGATGATGGATTCGCCGTAGTTGACGCCGCCGTCGCCCGCCATGCGGACGATCTCGCCCGCGCTGGCGGCGTTGATGAGCGAGCGTGAGAAGGCAAAGTCGGAGCCGTCGATCTCGCCCGACACGCCGCGGGCGGCGACGAGCTCGATATCGCCCGTGGCGGAGACCTGGCGGATGAAGGCGGCGCGGCTGAAGCCGGTCCCGGTGACGACCGCCTTGAGCGATTCGTCCGCAAGGTCCTGGAGGGAGCTGGCGCCGTTGATGCCCGCGGCGCACTCGATCAGCAGGTCGAGGCGTTGCTGGGCGACGGAGCGGAGCTCGCGGACCGGGACGCGCTGGACCCGGTGGGCGGTGGAGGCGAGGTCGTTGTTGGTGGGGATCGCGATGGAGCTGGAGGCGGGGTTCTTGTAGTCGCGGACGCGGAAGGTCCAGGGGCCGATGCGGACGAGGTCGCCGTCGCCGATGGGGGCGGGCTGCTCGGCGTCGAGCTTGATGCCGTTGAGGTAGGTGCCGTGGCGGGAGTCGAGGTCGGCGATGAACCAGGAGCTGCCGCGTTCCCAGATGCGTCCGTGCTTGCGGGAGACGGTCTTGTCCGGGAGTTGGCGGTCGGCGGTGGTTGAGCGACCGAGCACGACCGGACCGGGGGCTTCGAGATCGAGGGCGTCGATCGGCGGGCCGGCGAT
>JBCDKU010000054.1:0-18012 GCA_038746265.1 Planctomycetota bacterium | reverse complement strand
TGTTCACGATCACCCGAGAGGGGCCGAACCATTCGGCCTTTAACCCGCCTCCGGTCGGAGGGCACGAGGGGCCAGTCGGGCGAGAAAGTGACTCGCTATCTCAAAGTCAGCCTCAGCTGACCTTGCTGATCTCTTCTCCGTCCTCGAGCTTCTGCTCGATGGTCTTGACGATGCCCATGAGCTTGCCGCCCGGGCCCTTGACCGCGCCGAGGAGGTTGCGGCCGGGGCTCAGGATGAGGGTGACGTCCTGGGCGATCGCCTCGTCCCTGGTCGGGAACTTGCTCAGGTCCTTGACGCCGTCCTCGCCCTGGAAGAGCGTGCCGTCGAGGACGGCGCCCTTGAGCTCGATGTCCGGGAAGTCCTTGACCAGATCGACGATCGCGCGGGCGACCTCGACGACTGACTCGGCGCCGTACGCGACGGCGTTGGCCCCGGTGAGGACGGGCTCGAGGGCGGTCAGGCTCGTCTGCTCGAACGTCTTGAGGAACAGCTTGTTCCGGACGATCGTGACGCGGATGTCCTTCTCTTCGAGCTTCGAGCGGATGACGTTGGTGTCGTTGCTCGAGATGCCGCGGAGGCTGACCACGAGCGCGTCGGTGTGGTCACCGATCCGCTCCTGGTAGTCCCGCATCATGATTTCTTTGACAGGCTTCGACATGTCGTTGCTCCGTGCTTGGTGATGCGGGTTATTCCTCGGTCACGAACTCGACCGGAACGCCCGGTGTCTGTGTGCCCGAGAGGGTGATCTTCTTGATGTACGCGCCCTTGACGGTGGCGGGCTTGGCCTTGTTGATCGTCTCGATGAAGTGCTCGTAGTTGGCGAGCAGGTCGCCCTCCGCGAAGCTCATCTTGCCGATGATCGCGTGGATGTTGCCGCCCTTGTCGGTGCGGTACTCGACCTTGCCGGCCGCGAACTCGCCGACCGCCTCGTCCACCTTCGGGGTGACGGTGCCGTTCTTGGGCGAGGGCATGAGGCCCTTGGGGCCCAGCACGCGACCGAGCTTGGCGATCACGCGCATCATGTCGGGGCTGGCGATCGCGACATCGAAGTCAAAGAAGCCCTTCTCGACTTCTTCCATCAGGTCCGCGCCGCCCGCCTTGACGGCGCCGGCGGCGAGCGCCTTGTCCTTCATCTCGTCGCCGCAGAACGCGATGACACGCTTGTTCTTGCCGATGCCCTTGGGCAGGGAGACCGAGCCGCGGATCATCTGGTCCGCCTGCTTCACGTCCACGCCCAGGTGCATGCACACCTCGACCGACTGGTCGAAGCGGGGCTGCGGGAACTTCTTGAGGGTGCTGATCGCCGACGCGATCGGCTGCGGCTCCTTGGGAGCCAGCTTGCGGGCTTCCTTGATCCTTTTGCCCGGGCCGCGGGGCGCCTTGCGGCGGCGGCCGGACTGCTGCGACTGCTCCTGATCCTGCTTGCCGCTTGCAGCGGACTTCGTCTCAGGGGCGGCGGTCTCGGTGGTTTCGGTCGGGGCGCTCGCGGCGCCGCTGTCTTGATCGGCCATCGCGGTGCTCCTTATTCGGCGAGTGTGACGCCCATCGAACGGGCCGTTCCGAGGATCTGCTGCATCGCCGCCTCGATGGAGGTGGCGTTGAGGTCCGACATCTTCTCCTCGGC
This sequence comes from Planctomycetota bacterium, assembly GCA_038746265.1. Lineage (GTDB taxonomy): Bacteria > Planctomycetota > Phycisphaerae > Phycisphaerales > UBA1924 > JBCBKP01. Next base: position 16,388 of record JBCDKU010000054.1, on the reverse strand, counting down.
GATCTTCTTGACCTGCTCCTCGGTGATCTTGCCGACCTTGTTGGTGTTGGGCTCGCCCGAGCCCTTCTGGAGGCCGGCCGCCTCAAGGATCAGGACCGACGCGGGCGAGCTCTTGATCTCGAGCTCGAACGAGCGGTCGTTGTAGACGGTGACCACGCAGCCGACCTTCTTGCCATTGAGATGGCCGGTCGCGGCGTTGAACTGCTGGATGAACTGACCCGGGTTGACGCCGTTGGCACCAAGCACCGGACCCAGAGGCGGGGCCGGCGTGGCCTGGCCGCCCGGGGCCATCAGCTTGAACGATGTGACGACTTCTTTCTTAGCCATGTCTTCTCCACCTCCCACCGGCCGGAGGGCAACTCGCCCTCAGCCCGCAGCCTGGCTCGCCGCGGGCGGACTCGGTGGTCCGTACGGTTCAGATTGAGTCCCACGGCACCACGCGCGGGGCCACGATGATACCCCGCTCAGCGCGCAGAATCGCGGTTGCCCGGGTGGAGACGGGCCGGATTTCGCCCAAATCTGAGGTCAGTTCTGCAGCAGGAACCGCAGGTCATCGAGGAGTCGGCCCTCGAGGCCCGCGTCCTCGGCGTAGTTGAGCCAGACGGGGGCCTGGAAGTTGGTGCCGGTCGCGCGGGCGATCTCGATCGCCATCACCCAGGCAGACGCGGACCCGGTCGCCTGGGCGTGACTCCGGGCCTGCCGCGAGAGGCGGCGGGCGGCCGCGACGTCGGCCGAATGGACCGGCGGGGGCTCGTTGTAGACCGCGCCGTCGTGCTCGAGGGCCATGCGGATCACCGCGGCGGCGTCTTCGAACCGGCCCTCGATCGCGAGCGCAAGGCCCAGCATCCGCTGGCCCTCCATCTCATGACCGGCGTCGATCGCGGCCCGGGCGGCGTCCATCGCGGCAGAGCCCTGGCCGAGGGCCAGACGCAGGCCGGCCTCGCCGATCTCGTCGAGCTCGCCCGGGGTCAGGTCTGAACCGGTCGGGGCCATGGGTGCGGGCTGGGTGTTCACGGGCGGTTGGGGGTTGAGTGGGCCGTAGGTGGAGTAGGGCTGCCCGGTTCCGCCGAAGATGACGGGACCGTTCCACCAGCCGTTCCATCCGGTGTTCCAGCCGTTATTGAAACCGCGGCCGTGGGACCAGACGCCGCCAAAGCCGACGCGGACGAAACCGCCGTGGAAGCCGCCGCCACCGAAAGGACCGATAAACACGGGGCCGCCGCCGCTGACGGCGCCGGAGACCGTGGCGGTCCCGATGCCAAGGCCGGGCTCTCCGCGGGAGCCGGCGACGCCGGTCGCGCCCTTCCGCCAGCCCGTCTGGGCGGCGGCGGGCGATGCCAGCGTCGAAGTGATGAGCGCGGCGGCTGCGAGACTCAGAATGCCGGTACGCTTGCGGTCCATGTCTGCTTTCCCTTCGGTCCGTCGCGGACGCCTCCGTGAGAACATGATAGGTAAACGATCGGGCTTCTGCGAGCCTTTTTTCGCGCTTCGCCGCCGCGTCCGCCGGGCGGCGTTGGTCTGCTCTTTGATTCCATGCGTTTCGTTGGCCGGTTGCGGGTATCTGCGGACGGGAATCATTCAGCGGGCGGAGTTCGCCTCGACCCGGACTCCGGCGACCCTCAAGCCCGATTTCGAGACCAAGGTCTACACCGCCGACGACCGCAACACCGCGGACCTGTACCTCACGGACATCGCGCCGGCGGTGATCGAGGACCGCCGGGCGCTGGCCGCGGCGACGGGTCAGATCCTGCACGTGCACATGTTCCTGCGTCCCAAGCCCGGCTCGACGCCCATCGAGGAAAGCGCGATCTCGGTGACGGTGCGGTACATCGTGCTGGTCGATGGTCGCGCGGGCGTGTACTCGGGCGGTGGGTTCATGCTGCCCGCGGGCGAGCCCAACGGCGGCCGCTTCGGCGGCTCGATCCCCGAGGCGACGCTGCGGCTCGCGGGCAAGACCGAGGGCTTCGACGACCTGATCGAGCACGGCATTTTGAAGTTCCGCGGCCGTGCGCGCCGGAACGACGAGGTCGCGGAGATCATCGGCCGGGCGATGGACCGGCTGGCGGTGTCGGTGGATCCGGTGGTGGATGCCGAGACCGGCGGCTGATCGGGGCCGTTGACGGGGCGGTGCTACTTCGCCTTCTTCACGATCAACCAGATGGCGTGGATCTGGCCGGGGAGATAGAAGAGCAGCACGGTGAGCGCCAGATTGATCCAGAAGTGCGCGCGTAGACCGACAGACAGGAACGCGCTCAGCGGCGGGAGCAGGATCGCGATCAGGATCTTCAGGACGATGTGCATGGTGGGGTCCTCCTTACGGGAGCAGGCTACCAGCGCAGCGTGTTGTGTTTCTGCGGCATGTTTCTGCGGCGGATCAGGCGAGCGGCGCGGGGTGCTCGGGCGTCTCGCCCTCGATCACGCGGAGCACATCCCGCACGACCCAGCTCATGTTGATCTTGGCAGGCCTCGTCGCGGCTCCGATGTGCGGGAGCAACTTGACGTTGTTGATATCCAGCAGCGGGTAGGTCGCGGTGAAGGGCTCGGGGTCGTGGACGTCGAGCAGGGCGATCGCGCCGGGGTGGTTGACGAAGAACTCGGCGCACGCGACGGGGTCGATGACCATGCCGCGGGCGCAGTTGACGAAGACCACGTCGGACCTCATGCGGCCGAACGCGTCGGCGTTGACGAGCGCGCGGTTCTTTTCGCGCTCGTCCATGTTCAGGGTGACGATGTCGGAGCGTTCGAGCAGCTCTTCGCGCGAGACGGGCGTGCCTCCGTTGCGCCAGTCGTCGGTGATCTCCTGGATGTCGTGGAAGAGGACGGTCGCGCCGAAGGCGGTGCCGATACGGGCGATGCGGGTGCCGATGCGTCCCATGCCCCAGATGCCGATGGTCGAGCCCGCGATCTGTCTCGAGGCGACCAGCTCTGTGCGCAGCGACGACCATGCGCCGAGCTCGAGCGGCTTGTCGAGCATCACGCGCGGGCGGATGGCGTCGAAGATCAGCGCGAACACGAACTCGGCGACCGCGTCGGAGTTCGCGCCGGGCGTGTGGACGACCTCGACGCCGCGGGCCCGGCAGGCGCCGATGTCCACGTTGTCGAGCGCGACGCCCGCGCGGCCCACGACATTGAGATCGGGCCCGCCGTCGAGCAGGTCGGCGTTGACGGTGGTGTAGGTGCGGACAACGAGGCCCCGCGCGCCCGCGAGGTCTTCTTTGACGCGGTCGGGCGAGGACTCGACGACGTCGGCGTGCTGGCGCAGCCATGCCATGGGCTCGGCGGCGAGGGATTCGGTCACGACGACGCGGGGGAGGTCAGGCACGCGGAACGGTAGAAGTCCCGCGTGTCAATCGTTCGTTGACTTGCCGAGAAACGCGTCCTCGGCGACGTCGATCGCTCGGCCCATCGCGGCGGCTTTGTTGACCGTTTCCTGGAACTCGGCCTCGTGCTGGGAGTCGGCGACGATGCCGCCCGCGGCCTGGATGTGATACGTCCACTTCTTGCCCGGGCGGTAATCAGCAGTCGGGACCACGATCGTGCGGAGAGCGAGGGCGATATCCATCTGGCCGTCGAGGCCCACCCAGCCCATTCCGCCGCCGTAGGGGCCCCGGCGGACGGGCTCGAGTTCGTCGATGATCTGCATCGCGCGGATCTTGGGCGCGCCCGAGATCGTGCCGACGGGCAGCGCCGCGCGGAGAGCGTCCCAGCAGTCGAGGCCCTGCCGCAGGATGCCGGTGACGGTCGAGGAGATGTGCATGACGTGGCTGTACCGCTCGATCGCCATGACGTCGGGGAGGTTCACGGTGCCGGGCTGCGCGACGACGCCCACGTCGTTGCGTCCGAGGTCCACGAGCATGACGTGCTCGGAGCGTTCCTTGGGGTCGGCGAGCAGGTCCTCCTCGAGCGCGAGGTCCTGGGCGGGCGTCGCGCCGCGTTTGCGGGTGCCGGCGAGGGGACGGTTGGTGACCATCAGCTCGCCCGCGTCGGTGCGCTCGACGCGGCAGAGGATCTCGGGGCTCGAGGCGACGAGGATGCAGCCCGGCGTCTGCAGGTAGACCATGTAGGGGCTTGGGTTGACCGAGCGGAGCGCGCGGTAGACGTCGAAGGGATCGACCTCGGAGCGACGCTCGAATCGCTGCCCGAGGACGACCTGGAAGATGTCGCCCGCGCGGATGTATTCGAGCGCGCGGTCGATCATGCCGTCGTACTGGCTCCGCGACAGGTTGCTGGGCAGCTCGCGCGCGGGCGGGTGAGCGGAGACCGTGCCCGAGGGCAGCGGGCGCGAATGGGTCTGGATGGCGGACGCGCGCTCGCGGAGCTTGGTCAGCGCGTCGTCGTAGGCCTGCTCGATGTCGTCGCCCTCGCTGACGAGCGCGAGCTGGACGAGGTAGACCATCCGCTCGGCGTGATCGAAGACGCAGGCGGCGTCGTAGAAGCCGAAGGCGAGATCGGGCAGGCGTCGGTCGTCGGTCGGCGCGTTTTTCGGGTCGAGCTTCTCGGGCTCGGCGTCGCGGACGGTGTCGTAGCCGGCGTAGCCGATCCAGCCGCCGGTCGCGCACTCGGGGTGCATGCCGCGGTGGCGGGCGGCCTCGGGGATCGCGAGCGTGACGCCCGCGTTGAAGCGGCGCATCGGCTCGAAGGGGTCGGTGCGGGGCTCGATCCTCGCGCTGCCGTCGCGGTGATCGGTGACGGTGACCGTCTCGTCCTTGGCGAGCACCTCGACGATCGGGCGGGCGCCGAGGATCGAGAAGCGGCCCTGTCCCAGCGTCGAGCGGCCCGAGCCTGGCTGGTTCTCGACGGATTCGAGGAGGAACGAGGGGGCGGTGCGTTCGTCGGCGGAGACGAGGCGGCGGTAGGCGAGCACGGGCGTGAGCTGGTCGGAGAGCAGCCGGATCGAGACGGGGACGGCGATCGCGGCGCCGCCCGCGGATCGGCGTGCGGCGGCGACAAGCTCGACGAATTCATCCCGGGTGACAGAGGGCATGGAGGGGCGAGTCTAGATGGCCCGCACCGCTCGGACCGCCCGCTAGGCTCGGGGCATGGTGTGCCGACTTGCCGTGTGTGTCGCGTTGCTGCTGCTGACCCCGCCCGCGTTCGGGCAGCCCGAGAGCGAGCCGCCGCCGGCGGGCTCGCTCGCCGAGATCCTGGCGCAGGCGGACCAGATGCCGCCGCCCCGTCGGCTGGGCGTGCGGTCGCGCGTGCGGCAGTCGGCGGCGCGGGTGGTGCCGACGCTGGTGCTTGTGGAGAACGAGCACGACGCCTTGCGGGCGATGGCGGGCTGGCGGGGCGTCGCGCGGTACCCGGTGCTGATCGACGATGGGACGCTTGAGGCCGCGGCCGGCATCGCGCGGTTCGCGCGGATGTTTGAGCCCAAGTTCGTCCTGCGGTGGTCGTCGGGCGAGGCGGACTTTGCCGGGCCCGCGGAGGTGCGGGCGGCGATTCTCAAGACCGTGCAAGTGGTCTACAGCGCCGAAGAGGGCGCGGGTCTCTCGCCCGCGCTGCTCGCGCCGCTGGAGCGGACGGGGCTCTCGGTTGACGGCGTCGTCGTGGTCGATCCGCGGGACGACGCGTGGGTCGGCGGCGTCGCGCTCGCGATGGGGCGGATCCAGGGCATCGGGTTTGTCTCGAAGATCGGGGGCGTCAACGGCACGCTGCAGCCCGATCAGCTCTCGGCGATGCGGTCCGAGATCACCGGCGCGATCGAGACGCTGGGGCTCGAATGGCGCGGCGTGGGCTCGGGTGTGGACGCGGTCACGCTTGCGATGAACACGTCGAGCAAGGTCGCCGCGCCGGACGCACCTCGGATCGAGAGGCGCGAGGCGCGGCTCGCGCTGACCGACGCGATCGTGCGCGAGGGGGCGTTCAACTCGCCGCGCTGGGCGTGGGCGGGGTTGCTCTTTGGCTCGCCGCGGGAGTCGCTCGAGCGGGCGATGGGATCGCTCTTCGCGGTGCACGAGACGGCCTGGATCTTCGACGGGTACCCGAACGAGCAGCCCTGGAATCTGTTCTCGGGGCTCGAGGCGGCGGCGGAGCTGCGGAAGGTCGAGCTCGAATCCGAGGTGATCGGCGGCGGCACCGGCTCGATCGATCAGTGGCGTCGCTCGGCGCCGACCTTCGACGCGGGGCTCGCGCTGATCAACACCAAGGGCACGGCGGGCTACTTCGAGACGCAGTCCGGTGCGGGCCGGCCGGGCGATGCGCCGCTGCTCAAGAAGCCCGCGTCGGCGTTCATCGTGCACTCGTGGTCGGCGACCACTCCCGCGAGTGCGCCGACGATCGGCGGGCGGTGGCTCGCGCACGGTGCGGTCTCGTACTACGGCTCGGTGCAGGAGCCCACGCTGAATGCGTTCGTGCCGACGCCGCTGACAGCGCGGCGGCTGCTCGTCCTGTTCCCGTTCAGCGCCGCACCGAGAATCGACGACGCGCCCGCGGGCCGGCTGAACTACTTCGGCGATCCCTTGCTCACGATCACGCCCTCGCGGTACTGGCAGCGGCTGCAGGCCGAGATCCCGCTCGAGGGCACGAGCAAGGTGAGCGACGAGTTCGCGGCCGCGCTGCGCGAGCGGCGGTACGCCGAGGGTGTCCGCGGGCTCGCGCTGCTCGGCCGCGACGCCGACATCGTGCGGCTCGTGCGCGCGCTGCTCGATCAGAACCCGCGGGCGATCACGGGTGACGTCGCACGGTCGGCGATCCTGCCCGCGTACCACGAGGGCGCGTGGGATCTGTTCATCGCGCTCTACGAGCTGCTCGACAACGACAGCAAGTCATCGATACTGATTGCGGACGCGCTCTGGCACGCCTCGCGAGCGGTCGATCTGAACGAGGACCCGATCCGCTGGGAGTCCGCGCTGCGGCGCGGCCTGCGCCAGGGACAGGAGCCCTACGACGCGATGGAGGCCGCCGAGCGCGCGGGCCGGCGCGGCGATGGTCCCGAGGCGGCGGCGTGGCTCGATTCGCGGCGCGACCTCGCGCGGAACCAGCAGATCAACAGGCAGTTCGACCGCGTCATCGAGCGGCTCCGCCAGAACGCCCGCGGTAGCCGCGTGCCCTGATCGAGCCGTCCCGGTCGATGTCGACGGTGACCGCGCCGTCGCGCGCCGTGACAAGCCACGCGCGGGACGCGTCGCCGTCGAACGCTTCGATGTCGTCGCGCCACCCGGGCAGATCGAGCCGGCGGGGTCCGGTCGATTGCGCGACGACGCGCGGCGAGACGGCATCGACGAAGGCGTCGGCGGCCGCGTGGTAGCTGCCGTGGTGGGGGAGTTCGAGCACGTCGGCTTCGAGTTTGGCACCGCGTGCAAAGAGGTTCGCCATCGCGGCCTGCTGGATATCGCCCGTCATCAGCACCGTGCGCACGCCGGCCGATGTCGGCACCTCGAAGCGCACGACGAGCGAACGGTCGTTCGCGGCGAGCGTCCGCGAGGGCAGGTCAGCCGGCGGCCAGAGGACGTCGCCGCGTGCGTCGCCGAGCGTGATCAAGTCGCCGGCGACGACGGTCTCGATTTCGACGCCGATCGCGTCGAGCTCATCGAGCAGCACGCGCCCGCTCGATGAGGCGCGGAGCGCGGCGAGGGTGTGGGGCGAGCAGATGAGCCGTTCGAGTCCGATCTGTGGCGCCGCTTGCGGCAGGCCCGCGAAGTGATCGACGTTGGCGTGCGTGAGGACGGCGGTCGTGATCACGGGCGAGCCGAATTCGCGGGCGGCGCGGGGGACGATCCAGCGGCCGACGCCGGGCCGCAGCGAGCCGCAGTCCCAGAGCAGGCGGTCATTGCCCGATCGCAGGAGCACGCTGGTGCCGTCGCCGACCGCGAGCATGTCCATGCGGAGCGAGGCGCGCTCGCCGCGTCCGTGCTCGACGGCAACACCCAGCAGCGTGACGAGCGCCGCGAGGGCCACAAGCGATACGGCCTGCGACCATCGCCTGGCGACAAGCGCCGTGAACATCACAAGCGTCGCGGTCGCTGCGAGCGGCAAGCCGATCGAGCCGACGGAGGCCCGTGTGCCGAGCGAGCCCGCGAGATCAACGGTGGTGAGCGTCACGGCACCGGCGCTGCCCGCGATCGACGCGATCGCGTCGCCGAGCGTCGGCAGCGCAAGGCCGATGAGCCCCGCGGCGAAGCCCGCCGCCGTTGCGGCCCCGGCGATGGGCGTGACGACGAGCGCGGTAAGCGGCGCAAGCGGGTTGAGCGCGCCGATGTGCAGCACGACGAGCGATGCCGCGACAAGCCACGCGACGACGCACGCTTCGCTCGCCCGCCGAAGGCTTCGCGCGAGTTGTAGCCAGAGCGGCCGCGCGGCATGGTCGGAGTCGCGCTCGGCCGAGACCGCGAGCGGGCTTGACGTGGCCCAGACGATCAGGGCGGCTGTTACGAGGAACGTCAGCTGGTAGCCGAGCGTGAGGATCTCCCACGGCCGCCACAACGCGATCCCGGCCGCGGTCCACAAGAGCAGCGTGAGCGCGTCGTAGCGTCTGCCGCTCGCGTCGGCGAGCAGCAGCGTGATGGTCACGATGCCTGCGCGCACGATCGGCGCATTCGCGGGGACGATGAGCAGGTAGCCCGCGATCAACGCCGCGGTGATGAGCGGTGCGGCCCGCCCGAGGTCCGCCGTCAGACGCAGCACGCCGAGTGCCGCCCACGCCAGCGCGGCGAGGTGGAAGCCCGAGAGCGCGAGCAGGTGCGCGACGCCCGATTCAGCAAACGCGGTGCGCGTTTCATCGAGCTCGGCGGAGCGCTCGCCCAGAACGAGCGCAGCGAGCGCGACGCGCCCGGGCGCAGCGGATTCGACGGGTTCGCCAAGCAGCGTGCCGCGGACTCGCTCGCGCGCCATCTCGATGAATCCGGCGACCCGTCGTCCCGCGCGCGATGCGGCGGTGTCGGTCGGGCGGGGCGTGATGAGGTCGGATGAGGACGCGAGCGTCCCGGCGAAGCGGCGGCCGCGTTGCTGCGCGCCGAGGTCGCGCTGGCCCGGGTTCGCGGGTTCAGACCGAGGCACGTAGCGGCCCGTGGCTTCGATCCGTTCACCGACCGCGGGCAAGCGGTCGGCGTCGAGCTCGACCGTGATGCGCAGACGCCCGCGTGATGAGCGGTCGCCTCTATCGGTGACGAGTCCGTCCGCGGCGAGTTCGAAGCTCTGCGTTTGCGTGCCGAAGAGGAAGCCATCGAGCGGGCCGGGCTCGAAGGCCGGCGGGGCCGGGTTGGGTGTTACGCGGCCGCGGACGGTGACGATGGCGTCGTCGTGGACGTCGGCGAGTTGGCTGCTGAGGTCGTTGGGCGGGGCGCGGTCGAGGCGGAGATCGGTGACGGCTGCAGCGAGCAGCCCAACGGCGGCGAGCGCGGCGACGCGTGCCGCGGTCACGGGGAGGAACGAGGCCGAGACCGCGGCGATCGCGGCAACGCCGAGGGCGATGAGCGGATCGAGCGCGAATCCTGTGGGTAGCGCGGCCGCGATTCCGGCGATGACCGCGGTGACAACGCATGCAACGCGGAGCCTTGCGTCTCGGCGGACGCGGCGGCGGCGCTGCTGTGTTTCGGTCGGGCGGCTCACCGGCTCACGATGATCGCTCGGAGCCGATGGTGCAAGTCCGAGGTGGAGCGGACGCGATCAGTCGGTGATGAGGATGTCGTCGAAGATGTCGGAGATCGTGAGCGGATCTTCGTCCGTATTCACCGCACTGAAGAGGTTGCCGAACTGGATACCCGGGCGACCGTTCGCGTTCCCCCACGGGATCGGGGTCGATGAAATCTGCGATGCCCGAGGATCGGCAGCGGAGAAATAGGTCAGGTCGCGGCCCGCAGATTGCAGGATGAACTGGCCGATAGGGCGAGTGGGATAGGGCGAGACATTCGCGCCGGTGTTGAGCAGCGACGCCTGAGAGACCGACGCGGTCGCGCCGAAGAAGGTCGTGAAGTAATCGTTGATCGCGCCGCCCTGGCTGATGCCGTTGATGATGTTCATCGTCCCGGCACCGATGAGCGACACGCCGTCGCGGCCGTTCTCGGGCGACTGGCTCACGGGGATGTCGGCGCGCCCGACGGCCTGAGCGCGGAGGAACGCGGCGTTCGAGTTCCAGTAGAACAAGGCCGGGCCGGCACCTGCCGTGACGTTCACGTTCGGTCCCGAGGAGTAAGCGGCGAAGTTGGTCGTGGGGGCCTGCCCGTTCGCGGTCGTGATCTGCGGGACCGCGGCGGTGTCCGCGACCCACGCGAGCAGCGGCTGCCCGAATGAATCAACAACGTCCGGCATCTGCGGGGCACCCGAGCCCGACGCGTTGCTCATCATCGCGACCGTGCCCCACTGCTTGCGGGAGCCGAACGAAATGCCTCCCACCTGCGGCACAAGGAAGTCGGCCGAGAGGGTGATGTAGGCGTCGTCGCCCGCGCCGATCAGATCGGGCAGGATCGCAACGGCTCCTTCGGCTTCGGTCGCCATCTCGACCGGGCCCACCCATGCGTGGATCCGCGGATCGAACGGCGTCGCCGAGAGATCGACAATCGCGGACGAGCCCGAGAGGTCGAGCAGGATGTTCTCCATCGCGGACATGCCCGCGCCCATGGCGCTTCCGTCGAACGCGCCGGCTGCGCCGCCGTTTTCTTCCGAGCCGAGCTCGGCAGGGCTGTAGAAGCCCGGGAAGCGGCCGCCGTTGTCGAGCTGGAACTGCTGCGAGGCCTGCAGGATGCCCGTCATCATGTTCTGCGATGTCAGTCCGCGTGCGGCGTTCTGTGCACCGCCCAGGGCAGGGACCAGGATGCTGATGAGCACCGCGATGATGACCACCACGACCAGCACCTCGACAAGCGTGAAGGCGCGGCGGACGTTGAGGCTCTGAAAGGGCGTCTGGGGCATGCGTGGATCTTTCCCGGCTCGGTCGGACGGCGTCGTGTGGCGACGGGTTTCGCTCTGGATGAGGTCTCTGCGGTCAGAGGATCGGCCCCGGCAGGCGGTGCAGGCGGTGCAGGCCGGGCAGGATCCTACCACCGGGTCCGATTCGCGACGAAACCGCATCGGGATCCCGCCGAATTCTGATCTCGCCGGGTTTGTTGTTTGTCCGGTTCGAAGACCCCGAGCTGTCCGCGGTTGTGAGCCGCGGCGTGTCAAGCCATACTCCTGACCCATGACCCGGACCGTCACACGCTGGAAAGACCTCGACCACGCCGAACGCGAGGACGCCGCCGACCGCGCGGCCGAGGCGCTGCGGCGGGGTGACCTGGTCGTCATGCCCACCGAGACGGTCTACGGGCTCGCCGCCGCGGCGAACTCGCCCGAGGCGCTCGCGATGCTCGACGACGCCCTCGGCGGGTCCTCGCTCCGGCCCCGATCGGGCCCGCCCCGGACGTGGCACGCCGCGTCGTCTGCGGAAGTCGAGCGGGCGGCGGCACTTCCGACACCCGTCCACCGCCGCCTGATCCGCCGGCTCCTGCCCGGTCCGGTGCGGTTCGTGCTCGAGCAGAACGACGCCGAGATGGCCTCAGCTCGGGATCTGATCGGTGTCGAGCCGGGCGTTGTGGACGACGGCGAGCAGCTCGCGGTCCGCGTCTCGGCGCACCCCGCGGCTCGGATGATCGCCGAGCGAGCCGGGGTTCCGATCGTCGCCGAGCGTCTCGGCGCGGCCCGTTTCTCGGGGGCGATCGGCTCGGGCGGCGGAATCGATGAGGACGCCCTGCAGGCCGCCGGTGCGGGCTTCCGGATCGCCGAGGTGATCGACGACGGCCCGCTGACGCCCGGGGTGCCCTCGACGACGGTGACGCTGCTGCGTTCGGGGGCCTTTGATGTAGCGGGCGATGGGGCCCTCCGCGAGGCCGACGTGATGGCAGCACTCGAGCGACGCATTGTGTTCATCTGCACCGGCAACACCTGCCGGAGCCCGATGGCAGAGGCGATCGCGCGCGGGCTCGCTTCGCAGCGGCCCGAGGACGGGATCAGCTACGTCTTCGAGTCCGCGGGTGTCGCGACGGGCATCGGCCTCCCCCCCACGCCCGAGGCGGTGGACGCCGTCGCGGGGATGGGGCTTGATCTGTCCGGGCACAAGACCCAGCGCGCGGGTCCCGGCATCGTCCGGCGCGCCGAGCGGATCTATGTGATGACGCTGAGCCACCTCGATCACTTGGTCTCGGTGATCCCCGAGGCGGCCGAGAAGGCGTTCCTGCTCGATCCCGCGGGCGGGGCGGTGGACGACCCGATCGGCGGCCCGCCCGAGCTCTACGTGCAGACCGCGGGCGCGATGCGCGACATGATCGCCGCACGACTCAACGAACTGGACGCGGAGCTGGCTCCGCGAGAGGGGGACGGATGAAGATCTCGATCGCGTCGGATCACCGCGGGCACGAGGCCGTGCTGCATCTGATCGAGCGCCTCGCGGGCGAGGGCCACGAGGTCAAGCATGTCGGCGAGACCACGGGCGAGCGGAGCGACTATCCAGACGGCGCGCGCGCCGTCGGTGAGTCCGTCTCGCACGGCGACACCGAGCTCGGCATCCTCATCTGCGGCACCGGCATCGGCATGTCGATCGCCGCGAACAAGGTCAAGGGCGTCCGCGCCGCGGTCGTCGGCGACGAGCTCTCAGCGGGTCTGGCGCGGGGTCACAACGACGCAAACGTCCTGTGCCTGTCCGCCGACCTGCTCGGCATCCGCAAGATTGACCTGATCGTGGACAAGTTCCTCGGTGCGCCCTTCGAGGGCGGCCGGCACGAACGCCGCGTGAGCAAAATCAACGAGATCGAGGCGGGTGAGATCGGCGCTGCCGACTGACCGCGGGTTAGGGCAGCGCGTCCGGGCCATCCTCTTCGCCAGCGACCGGGCACCGGATCACCAGCACCGAGTCCGCGGCGGACACCAGCAGGTGCCCGTCGATCGCGTTGATCGCCTGGGGCTCGCCCAGCAGGCGCAGCGAGATGCTGCGCTGCAGGCGGACGTCGGCGCGGTCGAATACGTGCAGCCGATGCCGCGGGCCGCGGAGGCCGAAACCGCGGGCTGTGGACTCGATCGTGACGACGCTCGCATCCGTGAGCACGGGCGGCACGAGGCTGCCGACGGTCTCGATCGCGTCCGAGCCGAGCAGATGCCCCTCGCGGTCGTAGCCGAGCAAGGCCGACTCGCCGGCGAGCAGCAGGCCCTCGCCCGAGGGCAGGACGCGGAGACTGCCGCGGGTCTGGATGCGGCGGAGATCATCGAGCGCGCGGCCCGGACGGCCCGAGACGGCGTCGGCGAGGAAGAACTGCCCGTCGCCCGAGGTGGTGCGCAGGAGCAGCTCATCGCCGAGCAGCCACGCCTGCTGCGAGCGGCCGGCGTCGATGCCGGTGATCGACCAGTTCTCGCGGCGCTGCAGCGGGTCGTAGGACGCGACGCGGTTGCCGGTGCCGAAGATCACTTGGCCGCTGCTTGTCACGCGTGTCCAGATCACCGGCGCGCCGCCCGAGGTCTCGGAAACGAGCGGCTCGCCCGTGCGGGTATCGACGCCGAGCCACGCGCCGTCGCCCTGCGGGCTCGAGCCGGCGATCGCGAGCATGCCGCCGCGGACGTCGATGTCGGCGACCTGCGCGATCGGCAGCTCGGCCGCCCAGAGCGGCTTGCCGGTTGCGGTGTCGATCGTCACCGTGACGCCGCCGCGCTCGGCGACCGCGAGCGTTCGGCGGTCGAGCGCGAAGATCAGCCCGTTGCCTCGGACGAGGTTGCGGGTCGCGTCCTGCTCGCGGTCGATATCGCCCGCGAGCCCCTCGCCCCGGACGAAGTCGGCCCAGGGCTCGGTGCGCCAGATCGTCTCGCCCGTGGTGATTTCGAGGCGCTCGAAGACGGTCCTGCCCGGGTCGGGCCAGACGAGGATTGCGGTCTCGGCGTCCACGCGGAGCAGCAGCGGCTCGATCGTGATCTCGCGCGACCACTGCGGCGCGAGGCCGTTCTCGCCGGCAGTCGCGGCGACATAGGAGAGCCGCGAGGCGTCGGCGGAGACGATGAGCGCGCCCTTCGTTCCGACGCGGCCCGGCGCGCCGTCGATGCGTGTCGCGAAGCCCAGCGGCTGGAGCACGTAGCCCGAGATGAGCTGCGGCCGGGTCTCGATGAGCGGCTCGCCGATCTTCGGCAGGGCCCGCGCGGCGGCGAGCTGGGCGTCGAAGCGGGCGCGCAGTGTGTCGGTGTCGATAGGCGTGCCGCCCGCGGTGAGCGTGATCGCGCCGAAGCGGCGTTCCGCGCCGAGCAGCGCAGCCGCGGCGTCCTCGGGCCGGTCCTGCTCGGCGAGCAGCGTCACACGCCGGCCCGCGAGCTCGCCGATTGTCTCGGTGTCGGGCTCGCCGCCGAGCCTTGTGAGCTGCTCGGCGGCGGCGAGCCCGCGGTCGATCGCGCGCAGCGCATCAAGCGGGCTTTCGCGGTCGAGATGCGTCTCGGCGGCGCGGCGCCACGCGGTGACGCTCGCGAGCGCGAGCGGGTAGCCGCGGGCGACGTCGGTGAGCGCCTCGGCGTCGGCGTCGGAGCCCAGCGCGTCGAGCCGCGCGACGGCCTCGGCCTCGAAGCGTTCGTAGAGCGAGAGCCCGCTTTCTTCGATGAGGTCGCGGACGCGGCGGCCCGCCTCGAGCTCCGCCCGGACGGTCGAGCCGTTGCCGCGCCATGACGCGGCGGCGAGCTCTGAATCGGAGAGCACGCGCTGGTAGGCGGCGATCGCCGCGGCGGGCTCTTCGCGGAGCGCGCGGAGCCGGCCGTCGGCAAGGTGGAACGCGACGATCTGCCGCGGCGCGACCGCGAGCGCGCCGAGCTCGCGGACGAGCCGGTCGAGCAGGCCGGGGTTATCAATGCTGGTGATCTCGGGCTCGTCGTCGTCGCCCTCACGGACGATCAGCGTCGCGCCGGACTCGCCGCGCTGCGTCCAGACAGCAAGGCTCGTCTCGATCATGTTGAGCAGGGCCGCGAAGAGCCGGTCGGCGTGGACGCGGCGTTCGGTCGGCGCGAGCTTCTCGATCGCGGCGTTCGCGGCGTCCATCGCCGGGAGGATGTCGGACTCGCGGTCCGCGCGGAACGCCAGCTCGGCGAGCGTGGTCGCGGGGTCGGGGTCGCTCGGCCGCTGCTTGATGCGGCGGCCCAGCAGATCGCTCGCGATCTCCCAAGAGAGGTAGCTGCTGACGATGCCGCGGTCGTAGACGGCGATCTGCCCGTCCGCGAGCGCGATCGCGCCGGGGACATCGAGCCGCATGACGTTGACGTGCGCCGGCGCGTTGATATCGAACACGGCGGTGCCCGAGGAGACGGGCACGAGGATCGAAGTCCCCGCGGCGACCGCGCGGCCGATCGCGCCGCCGCCTCCGTAGCGGGGCGTGTAGACCGGCCGGGCGAGCTCGAACTCGTCGATGTCGATCAGCGCGGCCTTGTCGCGGCCCATGCAGATGAGCGTGTTCTCGACCGCGAAGATGTACTCGGGCCTTGAGAGGTTCGTCGTTTGGCGGCGTCCCTTGATCTCGCCCGTCGCGCGGCCGATCCGGAGGACGTTCTCGCGGTCGGGCGAGAGCAGGATCAGGTCGTCGCCCCGGATGAGCGGGACGTTGAGCCGCCACGGGACGCTGTTGCGGGTGCCCGTCGATGAGTGGCCCGGCAGGCGGCGGATCCAGAGCGGGCGGCCGTGCTCGACATCGACCGCGGCGACCAGCCCGAGCTCGTCGGCGCGGTACGAGACGCCGTCGGCGATCGCGTTGCCCTCGACCAAGCCCGAGCGGGGCTCGTACGGCAGCGCGCCGGCGCTGCCGATGGGTGTGATCCAGCGGACCGCGCCGTCGCGCAGCGAGACGCCCAGCATCGTCAGCGAGACGAGCCGGCGGGCCCGCACGCTCTTGCGCATCGCGACGACGACGGTGTCGCCCTCGACCGAGACGGGCCCGCGGACCAGCGCGCCCTCGAGCCGCTCGTCGAACACCGCCGGGTCGATCGACCAGATCGTCTGCCCGGTGTCACGGTCGAACGCGAAGAGCCGCGAGGTGGGCGACGAGCGCGGGTTGCTGTTCTCGCTCGTCGCGGCGAGCACTACGCGGCCCGCGACGGTTAGCGTGCTCGCGTCATCGACGCTTCGGCCCGACTGCCGGAGGCGGTTGAGCGACGCGGCCGAGGGCGCGTCGGCGCCGCCCGGGGCCTGCCAGAGCCGCCGCAGCGTGAAGCGGTCCCACGCGGTCACCGAGGAACCGTCGTTGATGATGAGCGTGTCATTATCGATGACGGGCAGCGCGCTCGATGAGCGGTCCGCGACGAGCCGGTTCCGCCGCTCGTTCACCGCGGTGGGCGCGCCGCTGTTCTCCGCGAGCGCGCGGCCGATCGGCGTGAAGTCGATGTGCAGCGGTTCCGGGACGAGCTGGTCGAGCCGGACCTCCGGGAGGGGTGTCGTCGGATCGATCGGCATCGCCGAAGCGCCGGCCGGCGCG
>JBCDKU010000053.1:0-18252 GCA_038746265.1 Planctomycetota bacterium | reverse complement strand
GCGGAGGCGCTCGCGCGGTTCTTCGAGCGGGCCCATGTCCAGCGTGACATCGCGGGCGTCGCCGGCGAGGACGCGGCACCGGGCCGCGGGCACGTCGTCCCGATCCACGAGATCGGGTTCACCCCCGACGGCGCGGCGTTCTGTGTCTCGGATCGGTATTCGTCCTCGGCTCGGGCGTTCGCCCGCGCGAAGGTTCGTCTCGAGCCGCACGTGATCTACGAGATCGCGTCGGGGCTCGTCGGCGCGACGCGCAAGCTCTGGGAGGGCGGCAAGCGCCCGCACGGCGATCTCGACGCATCCCACGTCCGCATCGACACCCGCGGCGGGATCGGCCGCCTGCGCGTCGGGCTGACCGGGCTCGCCGCGGGCTCGGCGCTTTCGTCGGATCTCGAACGCGAGAAAGTCCGCGACCTCCGCGCGATCGGCCGCGTGCTGCACGAGCTGGTGCTGCACGAGCCCTTCGGCGAACGGAGCGTGTACCCGGTGGTGGACGGGTCCGCGTGGCAGGCGCTCGGCAAGCGCGGGTCGATGTGGCTCACGCTCACCAACCGCCTGCTCGACCCGCGGCTGATGCCGGGGGCGCTCGCGATCGATCAGATCGCCGACGCGGTCGCCGCGCTCAAGGCCAAGCAGGCGAGCCCGACGCCGTTCATCGTGGGTGGCGGCATCGCAACGATCGCTGCCGTCGCGGCGGTGGGCGTGCTGCTCTTCCAGCTCCGCGAGCGCGGGTTTGTCGAGCCGCCGCCCGCGGAGTACTCGCAGACCGAGTTCGCGCGGTGGTGCACGTCGTCGGAGGAGTGGCTGCTGCCGCTGTCGCGGGCGGCGACGGACGGGCGTCTCGGTGAGCTGACGGGATCTGCGTACTTCCGTGATCAGGTCGTCGGCTTGCTGAATCGGGCGGCGGAGGACCGTGTCGCGCTCGACCCGCTCGAGAACACACGCTGGCCCGGCGGCACCAAGTTCCGCTTCGACGGCAACCGCTCGACCTACCCCGACCAGATCGAGCCTAAAGGGCCCGTCGTGGTCTCGGGCGAGCGGGGCAGGACGCTCGGTGGTCGCACCGACGCCGCGCTCAAGGTCTACGACGGCATCTCCGACGCCGTCGAGGCGTGGCCCGCGCGGTCGCGGCTCACCGAGCTTTCCGCGGCCTGGCGCGAGCGCGGCTGGGAGTCCGGCGCGGACGAGCTCGACCGCATCGCGAGCGATGCACTGACCGACGTGCGGCTGCCCGAAGACTCGGCTGATGAACCCGTGCAGGACCTCGCCCGCGTCGTGCAGACCGATCAGGCGATCGACCGCATCGAGGCGGTGTGGACGGTCCTCGTGTCGCGGATCGACGCGATCGCCGCGGCAGGTGCCTCGCCCGCCGAGGGTGTGCCGGAGGACCCGTTGCTGCTCGCGTTCGAACGCTTCGTCGAGCTTGAGGTCGCGGGCGCGAACGCCTCGACCCGGCCCGTGGCGTCGCTCGATGAGAAGCTGCAGTCGCTCAACGGGCTCTCAACCGAGCTCTCCGAGTTCCTGACAACGCGCTGGCCCCGCGTGCACCGCGAGCAGTTCGCCCGCGACGCGCTCGCGGTCGCGTCGTTCACCGCGACGCCGGTGCCGAGCCGAGAGAAGTACCAGAGCTGGATGGAAGAGGCGAAGCGTTCCGTCTACGACGAGATCGATCCCTCGGCTGACCCGCGGCTCAACTGGGAGCAGCCCGACGTGCTCGCCGACGCCAGCGGCAAGCTGCTCAAGCTCCGCGCCGATTTCGGCGACGAGGCCGACATCACGCTCGCGCCGATTTCTGAACGCCTGGGCTTCGATCTGGACGACGCGCTGCTTGAGACGTCCGACCAGATCGCCGACGTGTGTTCGCTTGACTTCCTGTTCCGCACCGCGCCGGATATCGAGCGGCGTGTGCAGCAACTCTCGCGTCGCGTCGCGCTGCTCGACGACGCCGTGACCGACGGCGATACGCAGCTGCGCCGCGAGCCGAGCGAGGTCATCGCGGATATCGACCGCCCGCAGGGCCTGACCGGCGGACGCGTCCCGGCGATCGACGACGCCTACCGAACCATCGGCGGCGGCCTGCGGGACGGCTATCTCGAATCGGGCGACTCCAGGCCGCTGCGGCTCGGCGAGTCGAGGCTCCGCCGATTCCTCCGCGACCTTGACGAGCGCATCCCCGCTGTCACGATCGAGCCAGCCGCAGCGCTCCGCGGCTACGACGCGGCGTCCATGACCGAAGCTCTCGACGCCCGACGCAACGCCGAGATCGCGGACGTGATCTCCGCGACACCCTGGGACGCCGCGGAGGGACGCTTCGCTGTCACCGCCGGGACGGACCGACAGATCGAAGACGCGAGCGGGAACCTCAGCGCCTTCGCGTCGTCGGCCGAAGCCGCGGTGGAGGCGTACGCCGAGGCGGACCGGCTGCTCGCCGAGTTCTACCTGCCCGACGAGACCGACGCCGCGGGAACGTCGATCGACGCCGTGGACGGCCGCTGGCGCGGTAGCGACGTGCTCGCGTCTGCCCCCGCACGCCGCTCTCTGGATGCCGTCCTGGAACGGCTCGATCGCGTCCGCGAGGTGCTTGCGCTGTCTGACGAGAGCCGGCTCGTTGCGGCCGCGTCGTCCGAGGCAGAAGACGCCTCGGCGAGCTGGGCCGCGTACGCACGGCTCGGCGACCTCAACGCATGGCCCAGCACGATCGCGCAGCTCGAGGACGACGCTCGCGGACTTGCCCGCGTGTCCGGTGCCGCAGAATCGATCGGCGACGACGCACGCCGTGCATCCGTGACGGCGTCGCTCGACGCGATCGCGCAGGACCGGTGGGTGCGCGGGTTCTCATCCGCGAGCACAGAGGAGGACGTTCGCCGGGCGGCGGCGCTGCGCGGCACGTTCGACGCGGATCTCTCCGCGCTCGCCGCGAGGCCCCGTTTCAACGCCGAGCTCGCGACGCTGCAGGTCAACGCCTCCGAAGAACGCCGCGTCTCCGAGCCGGAGCTCCGCGCGGAGCTGATGGCGTCGTGGACCGCCCACGACGCGGCCGCGGGCGACGGCGGCTTCAAGCCGGACGTGTCGGACTTTCTGCAGGAGCTCCGCGAGCTCGCCGAACCGGTCGTGGACGAGAGCCAGTTCGACACGCCCGACGAGGTCGGGCCGGGCAAGGTCGGCTGGGAGCCCCCGACCGATGACAAGATCGATTACCGCTCGATCGTGTACTCATACCCGAGCAACGCCGACCCGCAGCTGCAGCTCGAGTTCATCTTCGTCGAGGTGCCGGGAGGCGACCGGATCTATCTCTCGCGCGACGAGGTCTCGGTCGGCATGTTCGTTGATATCGCGACCGCGGCCAACCCAACGGCTCCGTTGGATGGCATGAGGTGGCAGTCGCTTCCGAAGACGGCCCAGGAGCGGTCGCTCGCGATCGGTTCGCAGAACTGGATCGGCACGCGCTCGTGGGCGTGGAGGCCGCGGCCGTCCTCGATGATCCCGGGCGAGACATGGCTCCGCCGTCACGAGCAGGTCGGGGCGTCGCTCGATGCGTTGCAGAACACCGCGCCGCAGTACCCCGAGAGCCTCGTCGATCCGCGCGACCCTGGCAGGATGATCGAGGACCACCGCATCACGCGCGACTCGCCCATGGTGCGCGTCTCGCCCGCCGCCGCGAGCCGCCTCGCGGAACTCGCAGGCTGCCGTCTCCCGACAGCCGAGGAGTGGCAGGCGGCGTACATCGCGACCGAATCGGGCGTGCCGCTCGACCAATGGAACCTGCGCGATCAGTCCTTCATCGTGCAGCGCGACTGGGTCCGGCAGGTGCACGACGCGATCGAGCGTCCGAACCTCGACTACCCCGACGCGGGCATCGCACCGTGGCCCGCGGGCGCCGCCGGCCGTGACGCCGCCGCGCACCCGTTCGACGACGGCACGCTGTGGTTCGAGCCGGTGACGGCTGAGCGCGGCAACGTCTTCCGGCATCTCGTGGGTAACGCGGGCGAGATCGTGGCGAAGTACAACGCCGACGGCGGCCTCGCGGCTGTGTCGATGATCGGCGGTTCGGCACTCTCGCCGTTCGACGCCACCGTCTCCGCGCCGCACCCGTTCACCGGCAACCGGCGGCGCGTGTTGATCAACGACTTTGCTGATCTTGGGTTCCGGCTGGCGTTCAGCGCGAACCGGCTGAGATGGCCTCTCATCCGGCGTGCGCGCTGGCTTGCGGAAGACGCTCCGTTCCGGCTCTCGCCGTGACCGGGTCCATTCTGTCGGGGCGCTCTCTCAATCGCCCATCGGTGAGTCTCTCCTGCTTCCTCCCGCGGGGCGGCTGCGTGCCGCCCGATCAATCACGCTCAAGGACGAACGTGGTGCGGGTGCCGCTGCTCGCGTTGGTCGGCTGGGCGTGCAGCGCGATGCCGAGCGCGTCGCCCGCACCCTGGCCGTACGCGTAGCCGGCGCGGTCGTAGGCGACGCGGCCGGTCTGATCGAGCGGCATGCCGGTGGTCGAGCGGGCGTTGGTCTCGCGGAGACCGCTGCTGAGCTGGACCGTCCTGCTGCCGCTGGTCGAGCAGCCGACGAGCGTCATCGAGAGAGCACCGAGCGAGATCAGACCAAGAGTCCGACGATTCATACAACACCTCCGCGTCATCCGTCCCTTCCCCGTCGGGCCGTACACGGGCCCGCTTCCGGGAGGGGCATCGACGCGATAGCGGTGTGACTGAACCGCGGTGCGGCGGAGGGCGGACGCCCGGCCGGTGCAGGCGGCATAACCCGCGGGGGACGTTTAGGCGAAGGACCGCGAAGTGCTTTATCATGCCCGCTTGAGCAGCCCGGGGCCCGATCCGCGCCCGCGTGGGCCCGAGGACGTGGTCTGAGTGAGCCGACCGAGAAAACAGCCTTGCGGGGAGCCGTGCGTGTCCGAGAACCAGTCTGATCGGTCGATCGAGGATCGCGCTTCGGTGCTTGCCGCCGAGCTCAGCGAGATGGCGGCCGAGCTGCAGGACAGCGATCAGTCCGAGCGGGCCCGCCGGCTGACCGCCGCGCTCTCCCGCGCGATCCGCCGAGAGGACGCATCCGAGCGCGGCCGCATGATGGCAGAGGTCGAGTCGCGGTGCCCGGCGGTCAAGGGTCTCGCTGTCGAGGGTGTGGACCAGTCCGATCCGTGGCTGCTTCTCGGACGACTCCGTGACGCGGCGGGCTCAATGAACGAGGATCAGCGGCGCGAGGCCGCGACGCTGCTCGCCGCCGCGGGGATCGCGCCGCCCGCGGCGCACGCAGGCACGGTGGGGGCCCGAGGGCGAGTCGCGGGTCCGCGAGGCGTTCGGGCTCGATCTGTCTGAACCGCTCGACGCCGACAGGACCGCGGACCTGGCATCGATGCTGGCGGGCCCGGTGATTGCGCTCGAGACGCTCGCGTGGCGGACATGGCGTTCGCTCGCGCCCGAGAGCGAGCTGCGGCGCTTGGGCGAGCTGCAATCCGATCTCGCGGCTTACGCCCGGGGCGATGATGTCTCCCGCGAGGGGCTCGTCGAGGACCTCGCGAAGTTCCGCCAGCTGATGGGCTCGCTGCTCGCGTCGGTCAGCCGCGCGGGCGATGTCGCATCCGCGCGGCTCAACGCGCTCGACCCCGTGCAGATCCGCGGGTTCAGCGAATCCGAGAAGAAATGGAACGAGAGCGTCGAGGCGGCGTGCTGGCGGAAGTACGAGCAGCTCTACAAGGAAGTTGATCCGTCGAACATCGACGGGGCGCTGCGGCAGGCGTTCGCGGAGTACGCGGGCGGGCTGCTCAAGGTCGGGCACGCGTAGCCCGGTTGGCCTCCGCCCGACGAGGCGGCGGCAGTGGGGGTTCTGATCGATGGGGTTCGGTTCGAAGAAAACGCTGCTCGAGCTCTGCGAGCCGCTGTTCCGCGGCGTGTGCCGCATCAACCGCTCGGCGCGCAAGGGCGTGGACGTGCCCCAGCCGGCCGTCCGCGGCGAGCTGAGCGAGCTGCTCGACACGCTCGTCCGCAAAGCCAGCGAGAACGGCATCGCCCACCGCCTCGAACGCGTGCAGCCCGCGCTGCTCGCGTTCTGCGACGAGATGGTCATGGAGTCCGAGTTGAGCTGGGCCCACAAGTGGAGCCCGCTCGCCGAGGAAGAGGGCATCGACGACGGGCCCGACGTCTTCTTCCGCGTGCTTGAAGAGGTCCGCGCCAAGTCCGACGACGACGCGATCGACTGCATGGGCGTGCTCTACGTCTGCCTCGGGCTGGGCTTCGTCGGCTCGCAGCGCGGCAACACCGCCGAGCTCCGCGAGATCATGTCGGAGCTGTCGTCCTCGCTGCGGCACATGATGGACTCCGACCGCGGCTCGCGCATCGTCCCCGAGGCCTACGAGAACATCGACACCTCCGACCTCGTCCAGCCGCCCGCGCGCGGCCTCGTGGGCATCGGCATCGCGATGGTCGTCCTCGCGGTGTGCGTCATCATCGGCAACCTGTATTTCTTCCGCAGCGCCTCCTCGGCGCTCTCGACCGAGCTCACGCAGATCCGCGACAACGCGCTGACCGGCGAAGGGGGTGAGCGATGAACCCGCTCCGCTCATTCCTCGCTCTGCCCATGGCGATCCGCGTCACCGTCGCGGTCGTCGTGCTCGCCGTGCTCGCGCTTCCCTTCATCTTCCTGCCCGCGACGCTCCAGGTCATCCTCGGCATCGCGATCGTCATGGTGATCGTGTGTCTCGTGATCTACGGCGCGGTCATCGGCCGCATGGAGAAATCCAAAAGCTCGCCCTTCGAGGCCGCGCTCCGCGAGAACTCCTCTGCCGCCCCGGTGGGCCTCTCCGACGCCTCGGCCCGCGCGAAGCTCGACGAGCTCCGCACGCGGTTCGAGGAGGGCATCTCGACCTTCCGCGAGCACGGCAAGGACCTCTACTCGATGCCGTGGTACGCGCTCGTCGGCGAGCCCGGCTCGGGCAAAACCGAGGCCGTTCGCCACTGCAACGTGGGCTTCCCGCCCGGGTTGCAGGACCAGCTCCAGGGCTCGGGCGGCACGCTCAACATGAACTGGTGGTTCACGAGCCACGCGGTCATCCTCGATACCGCGGGCCGGCTCATGTTCGAAGAAGTCGAGCCCGGAAAGACCAACGAGTGGAAGGAATTCCTCCGCTTGCTCCGCCAGGCGCGGCCCGCCTGCCCGATCAACGGGCTCCTGCTTGTCATCCCGTCCGACTCGCTCATCAAGGACAGCGCCGACGAGATCGAGAAGAAGGCAAGCCGCATCGCCGCGCAGCTCGACGACATCCAGCGCGTGCTGGGCGTGCGCTTCCCGGTGTTCGTGGTCATCACCAAGTCCGACCTGATCAACGGCTTCCGCGAATTCTTCGACGACCTCACGCAGCCCCAGCTCCAGCACCAGATGCTCGGCTGGTCCAACCCTGCCCCGCTCGACGAGCAGTTCCGCCCGGAGCTCGTCGAGGAGCACCTTGAGACCGTCCGCAAGCGGCTCAACCGCCGCCGCCTCGGTCTGCTCGCCGACCCGATTCACTCTGAAGAGCCCGACAAGCGGCGCACGGAGCAGGTCGATGCGATGTACGCCTTCCCCGAGGCGATCACCGAACTCGGCCCGCGCCTCCGGCGCTACCTCGAAATGATCTTCGTCGCGGGCGAGTGGTCGCAGAAGCCGCTGTTCCTCCGCGGCATCTACTTCACGAGTTCGATGCGCGAGGGCGAGGCGCTGGACGCCGACCTCGCGCAGGTGCTCGGCATGAAGATGGACGAGCTCCCCGAGGGCAAGATCTGGGAGAAGGACCGCAGCTACTTCCTCAAGGACGTCTTCCTTGAGAAGGTCTTCCGCGAGCGCGGCCTCGTCACGCGGGCGACCAACACCTCGAAGCTCAAGCGCAGCCGTCAGCTCGCCGTCATCGGCGGGCTCGCGGCGTTCGTGGCGATCGCCGGGGCGCTCACGGCCGTTGGCTACCTCCAGCTCCGCGACGCGATCCTGCAGCCTCGCGACTTCTGGGAGGAGATCGGCGACGCGCAGGGTGAGAGCGGTCGCGGGTTGGTGCTCGCCGAATTCGATGAGTTCGCCGGCGCGATCTACACGGGCAACCGCGTGCTCCGCGAAGGGGACGGCGAAGACGGCGAGAGCGAGACCGAGGTCACGCGGCTCAGCATCCACGACGACCTGTTGGAACAAATCTCGAAGCCCACCACGACGCCGCTGATCTTCCAGCCCGTTGCGCGGCTCATGCAGTCCGATCCATTCGAGCTGCAGGGCGACGCGCACGCGGCGCTGTTCGCCGGCGCGGCGATCCAGCCCGCGGTCGAGCTCTCGCGGCTGCGCTTCGAGCGCAGCGCGGGCGTCGCGCAGAGCGAGGCCGTTCTCTGGGAGCCCGAGGAATCCGGCGCGCTGCTGCAGCTCGCGCGGCTCGAGGCTGACGCGGCCGCGGGGCTCGCGTCCGGGGCGTCGCCCGACATCGATCTCGAGGCGCTGTTCCGCCACGTCTTCCGCGGGTCACCTGACGAGTTCGCAGCGTTCGAGCGGCAGCGCGAGGAGCTCCGTGAGATCACCGACCGCGTGATGGACCGCTTCCCCGAGTCGCAGTGGCCGCCGGCCGCGCTTGACGCCGGGACGGAGAGTTCGCGCGCGGTCATCGACGGCGCGTTCGAGCGGTACCTCGAAGCCGTGAACAGCGGGCTCGCCGAGACGGGCGGGCTGACCGGGCGGCTGCTGAGCCTGAGGCAGATCGCCGACGAGCTGCGGAACTTCGAGGACCTGGCATTCCGCACCGAGAACCTGCGGTCGGCGACGACCGTCGCGGACTTCGAGGCCGCGCGGACGACATGGCTCGGCTACGCCGACGCAGCTGCGGACCGCGCGGATCGATTCGCGTCAGCGGTTGAGGCGCTCGGGGGCGATCTCGACGCAGACACGCCCGATCTCATCCGCCGCGCCCGCGAGGAATCGCTCAAGCCGGCGCTGCAGACCATCGATTCGATGCGCGTGGTCTTCGATCGCGGCGCGACCGCGAGCGGCGACGACGGCGCGTGGTTCGAGGCGAAATCACGGCAGCTCACCGTCGCCCGCGCCCGTCTCGAGGAGTCGGCAGAGGAATCGTTCGCGACGCTTGAGTCGAGCCTCGCGATCATCCGCAGCGATCAGCTCCGCCTTGTTGACGGCGTGCCGAGCTACCGCCTGCGGATCAGGCTCATCCAGCGTGCGAGCGAGGCGCTTCGGCGGGCACCCGGCGCGACGGATGATGTCCGGCGCGCTCTCGACGCGATCGACCGTGAGGTCGCCGACGACATCAGCGAGGCCGAGACGCGCGCGGGAACCGGTCCGCAGAGCGCCCGGGCGGCGCAGTCGCTCGCGGCAGTGTTCGACGCCGCCGCCCGGGCGAGGCGGAGCCGGCTCATCGAGAACGCGCTGGCGCCGCTCCGCTCGGGTGCTGGGCTCCGCACGGCGGTCGCCGCCGCGGGCTCTGCAGTCACGCTCCCGACGATCCCGGGCACCACCATCGACGGGAGCGGGATCGACCCTGCGTTCGATCCCAAGGCAGCAGGCTCGGCCCTCGGCGCGATCGCCGCGGCTCGCGACCTGCTGCGGGCAAGCCCCGAGTCGGTCCTCGATGCCAGCTCCCGGCGCGCCGAGCTCGAAGAGGTGGACCGCGCCGCGGCCGCGTTCGGTACCGACTTCGCGCGGTTCTGGGCGGTCGAGATCCCGGGGCGCCTCGAGGTTGCCGCGCGGGGGAACTGGCCCGCGTTCCGCACGCTGCTCGACTCCGTGACTGCGGCCGAGACCAATCGGCAGCTCGCCGAGCTCGATCAGCTCATCGCGACGGCGCTCGGTTCGCTCCCGCGGCCGACGCTCGCGGCAGTCCCCGAGGCGGCTCGGCTTGCCGAAGCCGTCGGCCCGGAGCGGGTGCGGCTCGTCGGCGGCTCGCTCGACCCGACCGTGCAGGAGGCGCTGCGTCCCTGGCGGGACGCCGGAACCAGCCTCGCGTCGGCGCGCACGAGCGTGCTCAATGCGGCACGCGCCGGGTCGGTGCCGGTCGCCTTCGCGGGCGACGCCTCGACCCCCGCGCGGCGGTACTGGAACTCCCTGACCACCGCAGGCATGGAAACGCTCGCGGCCGACGTCCGGGCGACGGGCCTGCGTGCTCGGCAGATGATCGTCAGTGAGGGCGCGTCGTTCCCTTTCGTGTCTGATTCCTCGGCCCAGCTCGATGCTGCCGCGTTCTCGCGGGTGCTGCAGGCGTTCGGGACGGTCCGCGAACTCACCAACGGCGGTCCGGTCGCGGCATCGCCCGGGGACGACCTCTCGGGTCTTGTCTCCGAGATTGCCGGCAACGCGATCCTGCCAGATGACACCTGGCGGGCGTGGTTTGCGAAAGCAGGAGCCGCAGCCGACGCGCTCGCGTCGGGCCTCCGGGTTCAGGTGCTGCTTCTCGGCAACGACGGGTACCCGTCATCCGATCGCGAGCGGGAGTCCTACCTGATCTACCGATACATGGACGCTCAGGTTGGGGGCAGGGCGGTCTCGCTGGGCTCGGGCAACCGCGTGGACACGCTCAGCCCCAGCGGCACGCGGGCGAGCGGCATTGAGCTCACGGTCCCCGCCTCGGCGGGCGTGGAGCTCCGTTTCTCGCCCACGACAGACGGCGTCGCCGAGGCCCGGGCGTCCCTGAATGCTCCCTGGACCCTGCTCCGCGCCTGGCTCGGCGGTGAGCCGCTCCCGGCCGGGGCGGCCGAGCCCGGGCGGCGGGCGTCGCTCTCGCTGGAGAGCCTGACGGGCTCGCCGATCGCGTCCCCGTCGGGGGGTGACCTGCGGTACTGGGTCGGGCTTCGGGTTGTCGGTGAGGCCCCTGATCCGGGCAATTGGCCTTCTGAGGCTGACTGGCGGGCGATCAGCCGATAAAGTGGCGGCTTACGAGCCCGATTCCGGATGATCCGATCCGGGCGCGTGGCGTTCGTTTCTCGCGTCGTGCGGGTGCAGAGAGGAGTTGGATGGCGGTCCGTTTCGACAGTGCATCTTCTATCGATGGCCCGCCCGAGGTCTGGCTCGCCGCGTTCGGCAAGCACCCCGGGTGGAACGACCACATCGATGACCAGGGTCTCGAGACCGAGCTTCTGGTGCGCGCGAAGCGGATGCTCTACAGCGAAGGCATCGGCGGTGTGATCAACGCCGGCACCTGGGATGCGATGCCCGAGGACGAACGCCTGCCCGGCTTCGACCACACGTTTGTGTGGCGCAACGCCGAGGGACTGTTGATCGGCCGCATGTGGTCGTCGAGCGACGGCAAGGGCCGCAAGAAGTACCCGATGGTCTTGTGCGCACAGACGCGGTCACTCCCGCTGTCGTTCGCGTGCCGCCGGGTGCTGCCTCGTCTGCACCGGCTCGAGCAGGACTGCAAGGACGCGACCGAGTCGTACAAGGTCATCTCGCTGCTCGACGAGGCGCGGCGTGAACTCAACACGCTTGCGCGCGACGCGGTGCGGGTCTCGCCCGAGGTGATCGGCGGGACGACCGCGATGAAGCGTCTGCACGACGCGGACATGCTCGGGCCCGACGGCGTGGGGCTTCGGCGGACGCTCTATCAGTTCTCGCGCGACTTCGGGGCGTATCTGCAGCCCGACGCGCGGGGCAAGGGCGAGTCGGGGAGCAGGTCGCGGTCGATCGATGTCCGCCCCCAGCACATCCGCGTCGAGCGGGTCTTCGAGGAGTTCGAGGAAGCGGCCGAGTCGTGGATGCGGGTCGCGTACACCAAGCTCGACCCGGTGGTCCCGCTGCTCGTGATCGAGGCGGCGATCGACGGCAAGGCACGCAGCTGGCTCGACCTGATCGCGGGCGAGCCCACCTCGACGCAGCTGCAGCCCCTGATGATGGAGCGGTCGGAGATGTCGCCCGCGTCCGATGTCGATTACACGATCGGCGGCGAGCAGGGCGAGCGCGTCGATTCGTGGATCGAGTCCGGCTCGCGCGGCGAGCTGCCCGAGTACGACCCGGGCCATGTCGCGCTGCCGCGTGACCGGCTCGTGCGGCTGCTCGGCGGGAAAGCAAAGTCAAAGTCGGCGAGCGGCGGCGGGCTCGGCCCGAAGCTGATCCTGATCGCCGTCGGTGTGTTCGTTGTGATCGCCGCGGTTCTCGCGGCGGTGGTGCTCATACTTCTGCCCAGCGGGGAGGGGTCAGGATGACCTGGACGCAATCTCTTTCACGATCGGGACTCTCTGCGGCGCTGCTCGTCGCGGCCGGGGCGTGCGCCTCGGTGTCCGCTCAGGACGCCTCGATCGCCGTGGGCGATGTGACGGTGACCCACTACACCGCGGCCGGCATGACCGCGCCCGCGTGGGCCGAGGGCGTGCTCGTCGAGTTCGGGCGGGACGCCTCGGGTGTCCTGACCGCGCCGGCGGACGGGCTCGAACGCGAGGTACTGTCGATCGGAGGCATCGGCGGGCTCGCCGCGGAGCGGATGGACGAGAAGGGCCTGCGGCTCATGCTCAGCTCGCTCGTGGACGCGCTCGAGCGTCGCGGATCGGCGGGATACGCCGTGCCCGATGACCGCGCGGTGATCCTGGGCGGCGGGCTGCGGGATGTCCGCAGGGGCGGTCGCGATGTGCTGCCGATCACGCTGTTCACGACCGGGCCCGCGACGCCCGTCGAGCGCGTGCCCGAGGCCGACGAGACCCGCAACGTCTCGATCCGCGCTGCTCGAATTGATGGTGATGAGCCCGGCGCGGTGACCGAGATCGACTTCGATCGCGCGGATACGGCGGAAACAGATACGAAGAGCGAAGCAGCGGCCCAGCCCGCGAACACGGCTCCGATCCAGCAGATCCCGGACGCGCCGCAGCCTCAGCAGCTCGACCCGAACGTGCAGCCCGACATCCCGGAGGGCAGCGAGCCGTTGCCGCGGCGTCGGCGCCCGGCCCCGCGGCCGTACGACCTGGGTCCCGGGCGCACGCTCGTGGGTGATCGCGTCTACGACGAGAACGGGAACCTGATCGAGGTGCTCGATTCGGGCGTCCGCCCGTCGGTCGCCGAGCTGCTCGCGGAGCGCGGGCGCGGCTCGGGCGAGCTCGAGGTGCTGATCGAGGCTCCTCCGGTCGAGGCGCAGATCGGCGACGGCAACGCGTTCCCGATCTCGCGGATCGATCTTGAATACAGCAACGACCACCCGCAGCTCCCGCCTGCCGAGCGGCTGCGGGGC
Source organism: Planctomycetota bacterium (assembly GCA_038746265.1). GTDB lineage: Bacteria > Planctomycetota > Phycisphaerae > Phycisphaerales > UBA1924 > JBCBKP01. The sequence goes on along the minus strand of JBCDKU010000053.1, from coordinate 5,084 downwards.
AGGACGGTGCTCCTGACGCCCACGCCGACCGGGTACACCGTGCCGCGCGACGGTGCGACGATCGTGCGGGTGTCGATCGAGCGGCTGACCGAGGACGGCCCGGTGCGGATGCACGCCTCGGGTATCCAGGCGGTCATGGACGCGGTCTTCGAGGGGCTCACGAATGACCCCGAGCTCACGGGCAACCTCGACCTCATCGGTGTGTTTGTAACGCCCGATCCGAACCAGATCTTGCTGACCCGCGAGAACGGCGGCACCGATCTCCGCGGCGGCGGCGATACTGCGCTCACGCTGCAGGTCTTCACCGCTCGCGTCGCGGCGGTCCGCTCGATTGCGTCGGGCGACCGTGTGCCGTCGGAGCGCCGGATCGACTCGAAGGAGCACCGGGTCATCCGCCAGCACTCGCCGCTGAAGCCGGCGACGGACGGCGGCAACGACGACCTGCTCCGCCGCAAGCCGCTCGAGGAGTACGCCGCGCGGCTGAGTCGTCACCCGGGTCGCCGGGTGGATGTCGCGATCGCGCCGGCGGACTCGACGCAGGGCAACGCCGAGGTGCAGTACCTCGTCCGTGAGTCGAAGCCTTGGCGGCTGTTCTACCAGGTGTCCAACACGGGTGTGGACTCGGTCGAGGTCATCCGCCAGCGGTTCGGCTTCTTCCACAACCAGCTCACGGGCAACGACGACACCTTCTCGATCGACTACATCACCGCGGGCTTCCGCGAGTCGAACGCGGTGCTCGCGTCGTACGAGCGTCCGCTCTGGGATAACTCGCCGATCCGCTGGAACGTCAACGGCTCATGGTCGGAGTTCAACGCGGACGAGGTCGGCGAGTTCGACGAGGACTTCTCGGGCGAGAGCTGGTTCTGGTCCTCGGAGCTGATCTGGAATGTCGCCCAGGAGGGCGCGGCGTTCCTCGACGTCTTCGGCGGCCTGCGGTACCAGTGGTCGCAGATCAACAACGAGGCGATCGACGACGGCATCGGAGAAGAGGCGATCTTCCTGCCGCGGATCGGTGTCCGCGCCGAGCGCACGACCGAGGCGACGAACCTGTTCGGTGAGTTCTTCGTCGAGTGGACGCAGAACGACGTCGCGGGGACGAGCGAGGATTCGCTCGAAGAGCTGGGCCGCCTGCAGCCGAGCCGCGACTGGGTGACGCTCAAGTGGGACTTCCAGGCCAGCGCGTTCCTCGAGCCCCTGCTGAACCCCAATGGCTACGCCGATCCTTCGACGCCCGCGTCCAGCACGCTGGCGCACGAGATCGCGGCGAGCTTCCGCGGGCAGTATGCGTTTAACGACCGGCTCATCCCGCAGGAGCAGCAGGTCATCGGCGGTCTGTTCAGCGTTCGCGGCTACCCCGAATCGGTCGCGGCGGGCGACACCGCCTGGGTTGCGTCGCTCGAGTACCGCTTCCACGTGCCGCGGGCGTTCACGCCGGGCGAGCCGGCAAACGTGTTCGGTCGCCGGTTCCGCTGGCGCCCGGAGACGGTCTACGGCCAGCCCGACTGGGATTTCGTCGTGAAGGCGTTCTGGGACATCGGCGAGGTGCAGGTGAACCGGGCGCTGGCGTTCGAGGATGACCAGACGCTGCAGTCGATCGGCGGCGGCTTTGACATCCTTCTCGGACAGAACATCAGTTTCCGGACCGACTTGGGTGTCGTGATGGAGGATCTGACGGACGTCGATGTTCCGGAAACCGATTTTGGGGACTTCCGACTGCATTTCCTCCTGACAGTTCTCTACTGATTTTGGACCGGTGGGGTACATTGAAAGAGTGCAACATCTGCGCGGTATGTGTCCGCGCGGCCGCTTGATGGATCGAGCCGGAGAGGTAAACAAATGAAGACCCGAACGCCGTCGAACACCGCTATCGCATCCCGCCGTGCACGGTCCGGTAACCGCCGTGACCTCGGATTCGTCCTAGGCGGCGTGGCCGCGGCTCTGGCGAGCGTGCCGGTGGTGGCGCAGCCGGTCAACGCGCGGGTGACCGCGGGCTCGGCACGGATCGACTCGAACGGCAACCGCACGGTCATCACGACGAGCGACCGGGCGATCATCGAGGCGGACAGCTTCAACGTCGGCCGCAACGACGTGGTGATCTTCCGTCAGCCGGGCTCGAACTCGCGGGTGCTGAACCGGATCACCGGCGCGACGCCGACGGAGATCTTCGGCACGATCCGGGCGAACGGCAACGTCTTCTTTACCAACCCGGCCGGCATCTACTTTGGCAACGGCGCGGTGCTCGACGTCGGCGGGCTCTACGCGGCGGCGGGCAGCATCTCCGACGCGGACTTCCTCAACGGCAACTTCAACTTCACGAACCTCACGGGCAGCGTGATCAACGAGGGCGCGATCTTCGCCCAGAACGGCATCCACCTCATCGGTGCGCACGTGGCGAACTTCGGTTCGCTCGTCACCGAGTCGGGCGTGGTCACGCTCGCGGCCGGCGACGACGTGCTCATCGGCGAGCGCAACGGGCGTCTGTTTGCCCGCATCGAGGGCGGCAACCTGTCCGCGGATGGCTCGCGGAACCTCGGCGTCGAGAACGCCGGCACGATCCAGGCGGACCGGGCGGTGCTCGGCGTCGGCGACCACTTCGCGCTCGCGCTGTACGACACCTCGGTGATCTACGCCGACGCGGTGGATGTCATCGGCGGCGAGAACAGCTTCGCGACCGTGAGCGGCACCATCGACGCCTCGAACGCGAACGGCGTGGGCGGCTCGATCGACATCGCGACCGATCGCATCGCTCTTGAGGGCGCGACGCTCGACGCGAGCGGTTCGCTCGGCGGCGGCACGATCCGCGTCGGCGCGGACCGCGGCGGCGCGTCCATCGACGGTCGCGACGCGGCGACGCGCGTGGCGGTTGACGCCGACTCGACGCTGAGCGCGAACGCGACCGTTGACGGCGACGGCGGCGAGATCGTCGTGTACGCCAAGGACGCGACGGCGTTCTGGGGTCTGCTCGAGGCACGCGGCGCGGGTACGGGCGAGGGCGGCTTTGCCGAGGTCTCGGCGAAGGGTCAGCTCACGCTGAACGGCGGCGTTGACCTCTCGGGCCCCGCGGGCGACGGCACGCTGCTGCTCGACCCGGACTTCATCGAGATCGTCGCCGACGGCACGGCGACGGCCGAGCCGGCGGCGCCTGGCGCGGTCGCGTTCGCGGACGCGGGCGAGTCGGGCGGGCTGACGCAGTTCGAGGAGTCCACGCTCGAGCAACTGCTCGATAACCAGGCGATCGGCACGCTCGTGCTGCAGGCCAACAGCGACATCACGTTCGAGTCGGGCGTGACGATCGACACCTTCAACGTCTTCGACGGCGACAACATCACCGCGAGCCTGACGCTCGAGGCCGGTCGTTCGATCATCATGAACACCGACGTGGTCATCGACCTGCCGACCGGCGACGTCACGCTGATCGCGAACTCGCAGAACCCGGATGTCGCGGGCCGCGCGGGCGGTCTCGGCAGCATCCTGATGTTCGACAACGCGTCGATCACGACGCAGGCGGGCAGCATCGCCCTCGACCTGCAGGGCACTGGCAACACCGCGACCGACGGCGCGATCATCATCGCCAACCTGACCGCCCGTGGCATGAACGCCGGCGAGGGCGTCGTGCTCGTCCAGAACACGGGCGAGGGCTCTGGCATCTTCAACTCGACCGACTCGGACAACTCGGGCGGTCACAGCGTGATCGCGGATCAGCGCGTGATCCTCGCGTCGCTCAGCGACGGGACCCAGACGGGCTCGTTCGACTTCGGCGCGGTGGGCTCGCTTCTGATCCCGACGCTCTTCGACGGGCCGATCACCATCGACGCCCCGAGCATCACGCTCGCCTCGACGAACCAGATCCCGGAGTTCAACCTCGTCCAGTCGGACATCACCATCGAGAGCGCCGCGGCGGGCCTCGCGGTGGGCGGCACGACGGTCGCGCAGGACCTTCAGGGCATTGAGTTCCGTGCGGGCGTAAACCAGCAGCAGTTCATGGGCCTGGATGTCTTCTCTGACGCCCTTGTGCTCAACCTCGCGGGCGAGCTCACGCTCGCCGACGGCGCGTCGATTATCGGCACGGCGACGAATAACACGGGCGGCGCGCTCGACATCATCGACATCACCGCGACCGCGCTCAATCTGGGCGACGGCTCGTCGATCTCGGTGACGCAGATCGGCGCACCGGGCGACACGCTCGATATCGACATCAACGCCCCGGTCGTCATGAACGGCGGTAGCTCGATCTCGACCGACAACGGCTCGGTCTCGATCACCGGCGGTGTGACCGACGGTGCGATGGGTGCCGCGGGCGACCTCGCCGTGAGCGGCTCCGAGGGCGTCACGATCGACGGCGGCGACATCACCCTCACGAACAACGCGAACGCCAACGGGCTCGACCTCGATTCGGCCAACGGCGCGATCACGGTCGCGAACGTCGATTCGGACGGCGCGGTCACGATGGACGGCGGGCTCGCCGTTAGCGCAATGGACGTCACGGGTGTCTCGGTCGGCATGAGCGGCGATTCGGTCTCGGCGGGCAACGTGACCGCGACCGACGGGGCCGTCACGCTTGACGGCACCTCGTTCGTCACCGCGCTCGACGTCGCGAGCCAGGACGCGGGCGGCGACATGACCCCGGGCGGTATCACGGTCACCAGCACGGGACAGGTGATGCTCGGCGAAACCGTGAACGACGCCGACGGTCTTTCGACCGCGAACGGCGGGATCTCGGTCGCGGGCATGGATATCGACGTCGCCGGCACCGTGATGGCGGTCAACAGCGGTGCGTCGCTGGTCGCGGGCTCGAACGGCGGCGGCTCGGTGGACGTCGTGGACGCGATGGGCGACGGCGCGGCGATCACCGCCGAGGGCCCGGTCCTTGTCGCCGCGGGCGACGGCTCGGTGCTCGTTGGCGACGTGAACGCGACGGACGGCTCGGTCACGATGACCGCGACGACGACCATCATGGCGGGCGACGTCACCAGCTCGGGCATAGCGGGCGGCATCACGGTTGTGGCGTCGGATCAGGTCACGCTGGGCGAGACCGCGAACAACGCCGACGGCTTGTCGTCGGTGATGGGCGACATCCTCGTCAG
>JBCDKU010000052.1:0-19066 GCA_038746265.1 Planctomycetota bacterium | reverse complement strand
GGCAGGCTTTGCGTCTTCTTCGTCCTCATCCTCGTTTCCACGACGCAGTTTGACGGGTGCGATGATCACGAGGCCCTTCTCGCCCTTGCGGACGTTCCTGCCGAGGCTTCGCCACGTCTGAAAACCGGCCACCCGTGTAGCATCGGGTTGCTGGGCGAGGATCAACATCATGTTGCCGAAGCTGTAGCGATGGAAACGTGCACAGGCTCTCAAGTACTTCTGCAGCGACTCGCTCGACCCACTCTCAAGTTGTGCGACCAGTTCATCGAATGCCTTGCTCGTGAGCCTCTGGGCTTGCTCGACCTTCGAAGGCTCGCGGGGTACTGCCCCGCGAGGTGTCGTCATGCACACTCTCTGATTGCAATCGCTCGCTTGGTCTCAAGCATTCGTGCCACTTCGGCACCGGCGTGCTTCAGCTCGCTGAGTGCTTCGATGACGTTCCGCAGCCGTTCAGGCTCGAACATCGCCACCAGCTCGTATCGCAACGTCTCAACGTTAAGGTGATCGAGCGTGACCACCAAGCCAGGCCTACCAGACTCGGCTTGGCAGATCGCGGCCCGGTACGGGCCGCTTGAGCGCTGGGCCAGGATCGCAAGCGCGGATCCCGATGAGATGCTCCGAGTTCTGCCGAGGGCCATCATCGCTGATGCCCCGCGTTCGCAGCAGCTTCCTGCTGGGCTCGCTCGGCCTCACGATCCTCGCGATGCAGCTCCATCATGCGGGTGTGGGCGAGATCCATCACCTTGATGGCGAGAAGCAGATCGTTGGTCCCGAACGATCCGGTGGATTTCGGGTTGCCGTTGGCATCGCGATATCCCCGCTCGATCGTGGCGTTGTAGTGCGTGCCCTTCTCGCTCACGTTCTTCCAGATTGCCGCCTGGATGGCGCCGAGCTTGACACGTGCTATTGGTTGAGTAGCTGTAGTCATGGATGACTCCTTTCGTTGTTGGTTCGTGTTGACCCGTCGAGGCCGCGGAGGCGCAGCACGCGGTCAAGGAGCAGGAGCCCTGCCCGCAGGGTCTGCCGCCTGCACAAGGCGAGCGCAGCGAGACGCGGAAGGCGGTCTCCCCTTGAACGCGGCGAGCACCGCGGCAGGGTCAGTCACACGATGAACCAAACGAAGCGGAATCGGAATGACTTGTTGCCGGCGAATTAGGCGTTCAGCTCCGCCGGGTCAGGTAGCGATCAAGAGCGTCATGCGGAGCAACACCGCACGCACTGGCCCAGCGACAGAACTCCGCGATGTCAACCCGGCGGCTGGCGGTTTCGGAGGCGTGCACAGTCTGCTGCTTCATCTTCAAGGCATCTGCGAGCTCACGCTGAGTGAGCCCGGCGTCCTCCCGCAACGATCGCAAGAGCTTCGGGACCCGCTGGTAGTCGCGGTGATGCACCGCTCTTGTCGCCATGCGGCCACTCTCGCTGGAATACGCCTTGACAAGAAAACGTTGTCAGATGTAGACTCGATCCAACATGATCCACCGCAACGCTGAGAGGGGGCTTGGACGGACTCACCAACAAGAACTTCGGGCTTCTGATCGCCTACGTCGTGCCGGGATTCGTTGCACTCTGGGGCCTTGCTCAGATCAACCCGATTATCGCAGAGTGGCTCTCCGGGCCTCACACGTCCGGCCCCAGCATCGGCGGCGTGCTCTACGTCACAGTCGCCAGCGTTGGCCTTGGCATGATCGCGAGCGCCACCCGATGGGTCGTGATCGACACGCTCCACTCTCTTACCGGTCTTCGGCGGCCAAGCTGGTCGGATCAGGATCTGCACGAACGGATCGCGGCCTACGCCTGGATCATCGAGAACTACTACCGCTACTACCAGTTCTACGGCAACACGCTCATCGCCCTCGCATTCGCGTATGCGATCTGGCGCACACACCTTCCCGAGACCCCACCCGGGCTCGCGTGGATTGATGCATCACTGGCCACCGTGGCCGTCATCCTGTTCGCAGGCTCCCGGAGTGCTCTGGCGAGGTACTTTCGCCGGGCCGGAGACCTGATCGCCGCCCCTGACCCATCACAGAAGGAGATACCCATGACCAACGGCGGAGGACACCCCAAATCATCCACGAAGCCGCAGCCAAAGCCTCAGCCACCGGCTCAGTCGGCCTCGCGGCCCACGTCTGAATCACAGAAGCCGAAGCCCGGAAGCAGCTAAACCTCGCACCGATCGTCCGGCAAACGCTGGACGGTCAGGATTCATCCTCGCCGAGCATCCGTTCAAGCTCAAGCAGCGTCGGCGGCTCGCCGCCGTTGAGTTCCTCAGCCACTACCAGCAGTGTGCCGCCCGAAACACGATCCACGCCCGCCTCGTACTTCTGTATCTGCTGATGACTGACACCAAGAAGCCGCCCAAGCTCTGCCATCGACAGCCCCGCGGCTCGTCGCTTTGCTCTCATCCAAGGCCCGATCGCCCGGTCGAGGCTCCTGATCCGGTCCCGTGTTGTTCTTTGCATCTCCATGCTCACCTCACTCTTCTCTGGTGGCCGGGTGTTGCAAACCTCGCACGCAACAAGGCACGGCGGCTTTAGACTCTCGCCCTGGACTACGCGCCGTCACCCGGCCTCACAAGAGGCCGTGCGTGCGGGGTTTGCAAGCCCCATCTCGCTCTTTCGCTACCACGGAATGGCTCGACGAGTCAACCGCGATCAACAAGGCCGCGAGACGGCCGCAAACGTCGGCGACCACACGGCCGACGGGAAGCCAGCCCAGCCAGACACGCAGCGAGGTCTCCATTGCCCAGGCCTGCCCACGCGCGGCATTCACGGGCCGACTCAGCCGCACGCGAGCCGCGCGGCTCATTTATTAGATCAAGAGTATTATATTTTGATCCAACCACTGATGGACCCGCCGCGAGCCACCGACCGGCCCACCCGCCATGACGATACGCCGGAGCTCAAATCACTTGAAATGAAGGGCTTCGATCGATTTTGACCTCGCCAAGCCGCATGCTGCCCTCACTACGTACGGATATTTTTTATATTAGTTTTAGTCTTTCATGTTCGCCATTTTCGCTTCTCCGCGTATACTCCGGTCGGTATCCCACCCGACTTCAAGACCGGAGCACCGCCATGAAACATGAGGCGTCCCTGTTTGCTGCCGCGAGTTCAACCAGCTCACCCAAATCCGCGCCGCTCGCGGCCCAAGCGATGCCTTCGTCTGTCCCGGCCCAAGCCGCCCCGAACCGGACCGGCCCCCGCACTCAAGAGCCGACGCCGAGGACACCGCCGAGCGATGCCGCTGTTGCTGTGTCGCCAAGACCCGATGCTCTGCTGCTGACCGAGCGGGAGGCCGCCGCCACGCTCTCGATCAGCCCCCGCAAACTCTGGGAGTTGCGGATGTGCGGCACCATCCCATGCGTCCGACTCGGGCGGTCGGTCCGCTATGACCGCGACGACCTCAAGACGTGGATCAAGGACAACAAGAGCAGGCGGTAGAACATCGCAACGCAAGGAAGGAGCCAGCAATGGCAACGCTGTTCAAGAGACCTCCCCGCAAGAACTGGATCATCCAGTACTACGACGGATCTGGGAGGCGGCGGGAACGTTCATCGGGCACCACTGATCGCCGCGCAGCCGAGAGGATTGCACAGAAGCTCGATGCTGATGCAGCGCTTCGCCGGAATGGAGTCATTGACCCGACCGAAGAGCTCCGTGCGAACGCAGCTGCGATTCCTATGATTGAACATCTCGGCGATCCAAATACCTCTAGTGATCGAGCAAGGTTTGTTTCATTTGCCCTAGCCCTCGGGAGTCGCGGCAACACGCCTGCACACACCAGTCTGACAATCAGCAGGTGCAGGCTCGTTATCGATGCCGCGCGGATCGAGCGCCTGGATCAGCTCCGCGAGACCGCCGTCCAAAGCGCCCTTGCCAGCCTCCTGGAATCTGGGAGGTCTGCTGAATCAATCAACCACTACACCCGAGCCATCAAAGCATTCGCGCGTTGGCTGCACCAGGAAAGACGAACGGCAGAGCACCAGTTGTCCGGTTTGAAGACGAGTACCTCTGAATCAGATCGCAGAGTCCGGCGACGTGCTCTCTCGCCCGAGGAGTTGAACTGGCTTTGCGCGGCCACTGATGCCAGCTCGGAGCACGGCGGTCTTGATGGACGCAAGCGATCACTGCTCTATCGCTTTGCCGCATCTACAGGTCTCAGGCTTGGCGAGTTGCGAAGTCTCACTCCAAGCAGCCTGCATCTTGACCGAGAAATCCCGATCGTCATCGTTGCGGCTGCGCACTCGAAGCGTCGGCGCGAAGATCGAATCCCACTCGCAAGCAGCTTGGTCGATGTCTTGCGGGTTGAGATCGAGACCCTCGATCCCGGCGATCAGCTCTTCCCAATAAAGTCTCGATCTGCTGCTCACCTGATTCGAGAAGATCTCGCAGCGGCTAGAGAAGCTTGGTTGCAGGATGCGTCAACGGAAGCAGAGCGACGCCAGCGTGAGCAGTCGGACTTCCTCGCCATCGCTACCGAGGCGGGAAGGATTGACTTCCACGCCCTCCGACACACGTTCATCACGGCCGTTGTCGAGAGTGGAGCATCGATCAAGACAGCCCAGGAGCTTGCCCGCCATAGCACGCCCACGCTGACGATCGGCAGGTATGCCCACACGCAAATTGGTCATCTTGCAGACACGGTGGAGCGGGTCGCTTCACCCGCCGCACGCCAGCAGGAACACCAGCACCCGTTGCGCCCCGCGATGCCCCACCGCACGGCTTCGTGCATGGGCCGCGATGCGAGCAGCGAAAGGGACGACTGCGTAACCCATTCAACTACCGCCGATTACGAGACAGAACGTCTCGTCGATGTGAAAGGCCGCGGCGGGATTCGAACCCGCGAATCACGGATTTGCAATCCGTTCCCTTAGTCCACTCGGGCACACGGCCGCTGAGGACGCCCGCAAAGGCCCCCTCGCAACACGGACGCTAAGGTGGATCGGTCGGGCGGTCAATCCGGCACGTCCGGAAAGCCGCTCGCACGCCCCGAAACGGCAGACCGCTCCCCGGCCTTCGAGCCGGCCCCGCCCGATCGCCGAAATGGAACCCATGACCCGCACCAACGCCCTCACCACCGCCTGCCTGATCGCCGCGGCCGGGCTGGCGCACGCCCAGACCTCGGCCGAGCGGACCCGCCAGGAGACCGAGCGTCGAGCCGCCGAAGCGAGCCGCAACGTCCCGCAGCTGCGGCAGGGCGGTCCCGCGGTCCGCACCGATCCCGAGGCCCAGACCACCCCCTCACGCCCGGGGCTCACCGAGGGCATCGACTGGCTCGCGGGCCTCGACGAGAACCGCCTCGGTGTCCGCCGCCCGACGGTGCTCGCCGAGCGGACGTTCCTGAACCGCCGCGAGGGGTGGCTGCTCAAGGGCGACGCGGGCTCGTTCGTCTTCGTCCCGCTCACCGAGGGCCGCGTCGCGGGCGAGGGCGTGATGCGCCTGATGCCCTCGCTCGAGCTCGAGCGGATCGAGAGCTCGGTCTCGACCGAGCCGGGCCCAATCCCCTATGTGCTCACCGGGCAGATTTTCGTCTTCGACGGGCGCAACCACGTGCTGCCCTCCGCGGGCCGCCGCTCGAACCGCGAGGGCCTGCCGGGCGAGACGCTCCCCGAGCCCAGCGCGATGCCCGAGGAACTCAACGACCCGGACGTTGCCGACATCATCGAGCAGATCCGAGAATCCGAACGCCGCAGCAGCGCCGCGCTCGACGAGACCGAGCGGCAGCGCTTCGCCAACGCCCCGGCCCTCGTCCCGGGCGACGAGCCCTCGGACAACCTCATCCCCGAGGGCACCTACCTGAGCGAGCAGCGCGGCAGGCTCGACCGCGCGGGCGACGGCATCCTCAGCCTCACGCTCGACAGCGACACCGCCGCCGAAGGCGGCTCATCGGGCGAGGTCGCCGCCAGCGAGCAGCGGCTGCGGCTCCTGCCCTGCCGCCTCACCGAGACGCTCGCGGGCGTGATGGAGTTCCGCCGCGACACGCCGGCCGTGCTCGTCTCGGGGCGTGTCTACAGCTACAACGGGCAGAACTACCTCCTGCCGACGCTGTACAGGCTCGAGAACAACTTCGGCGTGGACGCCCGGCAGTAGCGCCAAGACGCAAACCGACTTACGCGCCGACCGGGTCGCCCTGCGTGCCCTGCACGGGGCGATCCTCGATCGCCATCGGGTGTGTCGGCGCGGTCGGGGCCTCGTAGCCCGCGACGGGCACGAAGCGCGAGCCGTACATCGGCACCTGCTTGTTCGCGGTGGACCGCACGACGAGGTTCTGGCCCAGGTACACGACCAGCAGCACCGCGAGGTTCGCGCCCGCGAGCGGCGTCCACGCGAGCCACGGGCTCATAGTGCCGGCCGCGACGAGCTTGTCGGGCGTCAGCCCGAGGTGCACCATCACGCTCGAGACGACGACCACGCCCAGCGAGATCGGGATCAGGCTCTGCCAGCCGAGCATCATGATCTGGTCGTAGCGGAGCCGCGGGATCGTCCAGCGGATCAGCATCTCGAGCGAGATCACGAAGAAGATCTTGCCCAAGAAGATGCCGAACTTGCCGATCACGACGCCCATCCCGAGCAGGCCCGACTCGTAGAAGTCAGGACGCGTCCACTCCAGTCCGTGCATGTGGTAGCCGCCCCAGAACAGCAGCACGAAGAAGGCCGCGCTGGTGACCATGTGGGCGTACTCGGCGAGGAAGTACAGCGCGAACCGCATCGACGAGTACTCGGTGTGATAGCCGCCGACCAGCTCCTGCTCCGCCTCGGCGTTGTCGAACGGGGCGCGGTTCGCCTCGGCGAGGATCGCGATGAAGAACAGGATGCATGCGAGCGGCTGCGCAAGGAAGAGCGGGCCATGATCGACCTGGTACTGGATGATCTTGTCGGGCATCACCGAGCCCACGACGAGCAAGAGCGCCATGAGCGAGAGGCCCATCGGGATCTCGTAGCTGATCATCTGGGCCGTCGCGCGCAGGCCGCCTAGGAACGAGTACTTGCTGTTCGACGCCCAGCCGCCGAGCGTGACGCCGTACACGCCGACCGACGCAACCGCGAGCAGGTAGATGATGCCGACGTTGACGTTCGCGCCCGTGACGTGAACGACCTCGCCGCCGATCGTGCCGACGAGCGGCAGCGTGACCTCGGGGACGAACCACTGCCCGCCCCACGGGATGATCATGAACCCGATCAGCGCGGGCACGATGATGATCACCGGCGCGAGCGTGAAGAGACCCTTATCGACACGCGTGGGCGTGTAGTCCTCTTTGAGCAGGAACTTGATGCCGTCCGCAAGCGGCTGCCCCAGACCCAAGCAGCCCTTGAGCAAGCCCTTGGTGCTCAGGAAGCTGAGCCACTGCTGGCCGAAGTCGAAGCCCACGCGGTTGGGCCCGATGCGGTCCTGGATGTAGGAGCTGATCTTCCGCTCCCACATGACCAGGTACGCGACCCCGATCAGGATCACGTGCACCACGATGCCCATGACGTGCAGGCTGACGAACAGCTGCGTGTCCACGAAATTGTCGATGAATTCGAAGAGACCCTCGAGCATGCCGCGATGGTAGCTGGGAGGAGGGACCGGGGACTAGGGCAGGGGACCAGGGATCAGGGATCAGGGCTGTGCGCGCGGGCGAGGGTGACGGTCTGGGGCTCGGCGAGCTCGCCCGGCACGTCGCGGCGGACCTCGCCGTCCGGATCGATCTCGGGAATGACCGGCTGGTACGCCATCGAGACGCCCTCGGGCGTCACCTCGCCCGTCGTGATGCTGACCGTGCGGGCGTCGGGACGGGCCATCAGGACGCTCAGGTGCGACCGGTCGGCCCAGCGGTGCCGCTGGAATCGATCTTGGGACGCAGGCGTGGGGTCGGCGAGGACCAGCTCCTCGAATGTCCGCTTGCGGGGCAGGACCAGCGCGTCGCCCAGACCCGAGCTCACCCAGACCTCGGGGGTGGACCGCTCGACCCACCCGTTCGGCCCGCCCGATTCGGCCGCCCCGGACGTCCACTGCGCCACCCGCGGGCCGCCCGGCCCGTCCGGCCCGTCCGGCCCCGGCTCGATCACCAGCGCCCGGTGTGCGCGCATCTTTACGGTCTCTGCCTCGAACGCCCCGCTCGTCGGCGGCCAGCCCTCGGCCCCGAGCAAGAGCGGCACCAGCCGGCCCCGCGAGACCGACGCGTTGTCGCGGCGGTAGTTCGCGTCGGGATCGTCCGAGGGCGGGTTGACGTTCAGCACCGCGACGCATCGGCCCCGCGCATCGACCGCGATCCACGACCCGCCCGCGTCGGGATCGAGCGGGGCGATCGCCTCGGTCTCACCGAAGGTGCGCACGGCCGGTGCTTCTGCGATCGCCCGCGTCCGCAGCTCGTCGCGGTTGTGTACCAGCCGGTAGCCGCCGCCCTCGAGGGCGATGATCGAAACAGTGCACACGAGTTGTCAGCAGTTCCGGTCGTGGCTGACGGTCGAGGGCGCGCGGCCGAACTCGGCCGGCAGCTCGACGCCCGCGTTGGTTGCGATCGTCTTGATCATCGCGAGGTGGTGCATCGCGTGGTGGCACACGAACGCGAGCTCGCGGCAGACGGTCGATTCCATCTGCACCTCGTCCTCGTCGGCGCACACCATGACGCTGATCTTGACGGGCCACGAGAGCTGCACGTCGTCCATCGACTCCAGCCGCTCACGGAGGCTGGTCGCGCGCTTCAGGGCCTCGCCGCGGTCCGACTCAACGCTGCCGCCGCGCTCGCGACGGTCATACGCGATCTCGGCGTCGTTCATCTCTCCGTCCAGCAGGGCCCCGAAGTGGTCGAGGGTGTGCCGCAGGTGCTTGCCGATGGTCGCGCCGCCGTCTTCTTTCGTGAACAGCTCGTCGCTCACGGTCTCGACGAGCGATTCGATCTGTGTCAGGGTGCCGATCTCGGCTTTCGAGACACGCGTCTCTCCTGAGGGGACGTCCTTGATGTTCTGCACAACGAACTCCTTGCTGCGCCGTGTGGTCGGCCACTCAGAAGCATACTCGAACCGGGGGGCGCTGGTGGCCTCAGCCCGAGACGGCTTCCGTCACGAATCCGCGAACACCATCCACGAAATCGCGGTGATTCGCGCACCGGGGGCACTTGTGTTGCCCTCCCAGCTTGCCGCGCTTCGCCATCCAGCCGTGGATGGATTCAGGCGGGACGCGGGTGATCGTCGGCGGGGCCATCCCGAGGTCGGCGGTCCGCTTCGTTTCGTAGTCCACGTTCTGGGATTTGAGCGAGCCGTCGAAGAGGTCGCGGAAGCGATCGACGGGCGCGCCCTCGGGCAACTCGATGACAAGCTCGAGGCCCGCGGGCGTGCCGCCCGCGGGGTAGACGGGGGCGGCGGTGAACTCGCCGATCTCGACCCCAAGCTCGGCGGCGGCGGCGGCAACGGCGTTCTCGATGTGCTCAACGATGAGGTTCTCGCCGAACGCGTTGATGAAGTGGCGGTGCCGCCCGACGATGCGGAGCCGCGCGGGGCCCGTGCCCGTCCGGTTGGGGCCGTCGGGGACGTCATCGAACTCGACGACGTCGCCGAGGTTGTACCGCCAGAAACCCGCGCAGCTCGAGATCACGACGCAGTAGCGGACGCCCTTCTCGACCTCGCCGACATGGTGCGCGGTGGCGTCTGCCGGCAGCGACCCGTCGTCGTTGACCTCGTCGGTCGGGATGAACTCGTAGACGTTGCCGAGATCGACGTTGAGGCGCAGACCCGCGTCGTTCGCGCGGTCCTGCAGCGCGACGAAGCCCTCGCTCGCGGGGTAGAGCTCGAGCCGGTGGTCGAAGTCGCCCTGAGGAGAGCCGGTGACAACCTCGCCCAACCGCCTTCTGAACGGCTCGTACTTGACGCCGCCGTGCACGAAGACGGAGATGTTGGGCCAAACCTGGTCGATGGACTGCTTGCCCGTCTTCTCGAGCACGCGGACCATCAAGGCGTGCCCCCAGCTCGGCATGCCCGAGATGAAGCGGATGTCCTGGTCTTTGGTCAGCTCCGCCATCGCCTCGATCTTGGTGGGCCAGTCGCTGATCAGCGCGATCCGCGGGCCCGGCGAGTAGATCGCCGAGAGCGGCCAGCGGATGAGCGGCGTGACCAGCCCAGACAGATCGGCGGTGATGATCCCGTGGTCGCCCTCTTTCAGATCGCTCGACCCGCCCAGGAACAGGCACCGCCCGCCCATGACGCGCTCGACCGAGACGCCGCGGTTCATCAGGTGCGCGAAGATGTCGAGGCTCGCGCGGTAGTTCGAGTCGAACATCTCCTGCGTGATGGGCAGGAACTTGTCGCCGCCGGTCGTGCCGCTGGTCTGCGCGAAATGCTTCACAAGCCCGGGCCAGAGCACGTCGGGCTCGCCGCCCTCGCGCATCCGGGCGATGCGGTCCTTGACCGTGTACCAATCTCCCGGCGGCAGCGCCTGCCGGTACGCGCGGAACAGCTCGGCATCATCGGTGATCGCCGCGAGCTTCGCGAAGCCGTGCTCGCGGCCGATCTCGGTGGTCGCTGCCTTCGCGAGGTTCTGCCGCAGGATCCTCGCCTGGATCCTGAAGCTCTCGCGCTGCCAGTACGCGGTGTCGGCGAGCCGCTTGCGCCGGCCCGCGAGCTTGAGCCGCATCCCGAGCCCGACGAGGCTCGTCCACCTGAATCCGCCGCGGGTCGTCATGCGTCGCCGTCGTTCTCGAGCCGCGAGACAAACCGCAGCAACGCCCCGGCGAAGACGTCAGGCGCTTCGAGCATGGGCGTGTGCCCGCAGCGGTCCACCCAGACGATTTCGGCGTTGGGCATCAGATCGAGGAAGCCCTCGGCCGCCGACGGCGGCGTCACGACGTCCTGCTTGCCCCAGATCAAGAGCGTGGGCTGCTCGATGTCGCCCATCTGGTCGCCAAGGTTGTTGCGTCGGGCGGTCCGGCTGAGCCGCACCATCGCCCGCGCACCGCGGCGTGTCGAAAGGGCGGCGTGAGCACGGTCCACGTCGTCCTCGCGCATGCAGCTCTTGTCGTAGAACAGCTCGGCGATCTTCTCCGCGAGCCAGTCGCGGGGCGGACGGATCGGCGCGCCCTTTACCAGCGTGCGCTCGAAGAGCCCGCTCGAGCCCGCGAGCACCAGCCCGCGGACGAGCTCGGGGTGCATCAGCGCCGTCCGCAGCGCGACGTGCCCGCCGAAGCTGTTGCCGATCAGGACGGCCGGCTCGCCCACCTCGCGGCGGAGGAAGTCCACGGTGAGGTCGGTCACGCCCTGCACCGAGCAATCCGCGCCGGTCAGATCGAGCAGCGGCACCTCGAGCAGCGTGCAGCCCAGCTTGTCCTTCACACGCTCGACCACCAGCTCCCAGTGCTCGTTGAGGCCCACCAGACCGTGCAGGAAGACGACCTTGGGGCCCTCGCCGACACGCTCGACGTGGGCCGGGATCGACCCGGTCACGCCGGTGAGCTCGATCGCTCGGCGTTCGGATGTGTCGGTCTGGCTCACGGGCGGGTCGAACTCATCTCAAGCCACGGGGAAAGATCGGGCACCACAGGGTGACGGGCACTGTATCTGCCAGACACGCCCCGCACCGCTCTGTTGTTCCGATTCGGGGGTCAGGATCTCGCGAATCAGCCCTCGAACGCAGGCGCGGCGTCCTCGACCCTTCCATCCACCAGACGCACGACGCGGTCCGCCCGGTCGGCGATCTTCTGATCGTGCGTCACCATCACGATCGTCAGCCCGAAGCGGTCCCGCAGCTCGGCGATCGCGTCGATGATCGTGCCGCCCGTCTCGCGGTCGAGGTTGCCCGTGGGTTCATCGGCAAGCAGCAGCCGCGGGCGGTTGATCAGGGCCCGGGCGATCGCGACGCGCTGCCGCTCGCCGCCCGAGAGCTCGTTGGGGCGGTGCCGGAGGCGGTCGCCCAATCCGAAGACGCCGAGAACTTCTTTGGCGCGCTGCTCGACGTCGTGCTTGGTCTCGCCGCGGTAGCCGAGGCGGCCGTGCCGGATCATCGAGCCCACGGTGACGTTCTCGAGCACGCGCATCTCGGGGAGCAGGTGGTAGAACTGAAAGACGAAGCCCACCGAGCGCGAGCGGTAGCGGTCGAGGTCGGCGCGGCTCATCGAGCCGAGGTTCGCGCCGTCGAACTCAATCGACGCTCTGCTTTCGCGGTCCGGGCGGTCAAGCCCGCCGACGAGGTGCAGCAGCGTGCTCTTGCCCGAACCGGACTGGCCCAGGATGCCGACCCACTCGCCCTCTTCGACGTCCAGATCGACGCCGCGCAGCACGGGGACCTTGGCCCGCCCGAGGCGGTAGGTCTTGTGCAGGTTCTGGACGCGGACGATCGAGGGCATGGTCGTTGGTGTGTTACTCGAAGCGGAGGGCCTTGACGGGGTCCATCGCGCCGGCCCGCCACGCGGGGATCGCGGCGCCGAGCAGGCAAGTGAGAACCGCGGCACCGACGACAACGCCGGCTTTCTTCGGATCGAGGTCGGTCGGGATCTCAACGAACAGATACACGGCCGGATCCCAGATGACCAGCCCGAGGTTCTGACCCATCCACTCGTGGATCTCGTTGATGTTGGTCACAATCAGCAGCGCCATCGCGAGCCCGAGTACGCCGCCGACGAGGCCGATGATCGCGCCGTAGCGGAGCCAGAGCCACGCGACGCCTGCGGTCGATGCGCCCATCGAGCGGAGGATGCCGATGTCGCGGGTCTTCTCAGAGACCATCGACCAGAAGATCGCGAGCACCAGGAAGACCGTCGTGAAACACACAAGGCCGAAGACGAACAGGACCAGCCCGGTCTCCTTCTCGACGGCCGCGATCTTTGTCGCGTTGAGCTCGCGCCATGAGCGGATCAGGATCGAGCCGGCGGGCGGGACCTCGCGCGGGTGCCGCGCGGCGAACTGCGCGTAGAGCTCTTCGACGGCGGGCTTGAGCTCGTTGTCGGCGTCTACACCCTTCGCGCCGCGGATCAGGATCGTCGTCACGCGCTCGGGCGTCACGCCGATCACGCGGGGCTCGAGCTGCTCGATCTCGCCCGTCTCGGGGTTGAACCGCTCGCGGGGTGAATCAGGGTCGATCCGCTCGGATTCCTGCATGTCGAGCATGCGCTGCAGCAGGTCGAGCCGGACCATCACGACCTTGCTGTCGATCTCGAACAGGCCCGTGAAGAACTCGTTGGCGACCGGGATTGTCCGCGTCGTGACGTCGATGCCCCGCCCGCCGGCGACGAGCGGCATGACGTGCAGCGTGATCTCGTCGTTGGGGAGCCAGACGTTGGTGAGGTAGCGGATGCCGCCGTCGGGCGTCGCCTGGATCGGCGGCTGCGGGCGGTAGAACCCCGTCGGCGTGCGGTAGTTGAACCCGCTGACGTGCACGCCCAGCATCGCGGCCGCCTCGCCGTCGGGCTCGGTGAGCGTGAGGCCCGACTGCTCGAGTTCCTCCCACGACGAATCGCCGAGCGGCGCGAGCGTGTCGAGGCGCGGGTCCTCGGCGTCCTTGTCGAGCCGCACGGGCTTGTCGATCCTGCGCCACCAGATGCTCTCTGCGAACCCGCCGCCGCCCTCGCCGTCGCCCACGACGTCGAGGAACTGCTCGGGGTCGATGCCCTGGATCTGGACGCCCTGCACCTTGTCATCGGGCAGGTTGATGACGCCGAAGGTCTCGATGAGCGGGGCGGCCGCCTCGACGCGGTCGTCCGCTTCGAGCATCTCGATCAGCTCATCGGAGTACGGGAAGCCCGTGTTGGGCCAGGTGATCTTGGCGTCGCCGATCAGCGAGCGGCCCGCATTGACGAGCTGCTCGAGGAACCCGCCCATGACCGACCATGTGACGAGCACGGTGCCGACCGAGAGCGTGACCGCCGCCATCGCGAGCAGCGGCATGATCTTGCTCGTCAGGTATCGGCGGGTCAGGACGGCTTGGTACACGTCGGGAGGGTAGCGGCCCCGCCGCGATCACCTCCACCGCGGGCCCTGCTCATGCACACCAGATCATCGGCAACCGGATCACGGGCAACCCGATCACGGGCAGGTGGCGAGCAGCTCGAGGTACCGGATCAGGTCGAAGACGTTGAGCACGCCGTTGCCGTCGAAGTCCGCGAAGCTCTCGGACGCCGCGAACCCGTCGAGAGCCGCCAGAAGGTCAACGCTGTCAACGCCGAAGGGCGCGGCGATGTCTGCCGGGCAGATCGCGACCGGGACGAGCTCGACGTTGTCGAGCAGGGCGTCGCTCCGGACCGCTGGGGGCGGGCTGACGTCGCGGAAGGTGAACTTCGTGCTCGCGGAGGTCGCGACAAAGAACAGCTCGAACGTCTGGAAGAGGTCGCCGATCACAGAAACGGGCGTCGAGTCGGTCTCAATGGAGACCGCCAGCTCGCCCGAGGACACGGCGTCCGTGACCCGCACCTCGAGGCTCACGGGATCGGTCGGGCTCGGGAAGCCGAAGCTCCCGAAGTCGTACCGCACGAGGTACGACGCGCCGGGGATCGTCTCGAGCGTCTGCGAGATCCGGGTCTCGGGCGCCTCGGCGAACGCGCCCATCGCGGCAAAGAACCCGTCGGGGTAGGTACCCGAGACGTCGCCGGTCTCCGCGGCGTCGCGGACCAGCAGGCCCGTCGCATCCTCGATCGTCCAGCCCGCAGCCGTGCCCGAAGGGTCGTCGAACCCCGGGTTGCAGAAGACGCCGGGCTGGCAGCTCAGCGCGGGATCGGGCCCGACCGAGCCGATCATCCACTCCACCTCGAGCCCGTCGTAGTCCACGCTGGCGAAGCGTCCGTTCAGGCTGAGGTTCTGATCTTCGCGCGGGGTGAAGGGTGCCCCGGCTGTGAAGAACCCGAAATTCTTGAACCACATCGTGTCTCTGGATGACGCGCCGAAGAGGTAGTCGCCCTCCGGCAGGTTCGCGCTGATCTCGAACCCGATGTCGAAGCCGAAGCTGCTGAAGACCGTGCCGCGGCGGGCGGCCAGCAGCTCGCCCGTGTTGCGGTCCCACACCGCGAACGACTCGAGCGCACCAAGGCGGAAGGGCAGGCTCGCGTCGCCGTCGCCGGATGACTGGACGTCGATGCGGGCACCGTTGAAGGCGAAGACGCCGGCATTGAGATCGATCGCGTCGATGTTGGGGAGCCGAAGCAGCGTCCACTCGACGACGTTCGGCTGCAGCGTCCGCTGGAGGGTCGTGCCGTTGATCGTGAGCGTGTACTGACCGGTGGCGCTGCTCGTCGAGGTGTTGACGACCCACGGCGTACCGATCGAGATCACGCTCGGGGTCTCAACAACCGCGACGTAATAGGTGTCGGGCGGGACCATGCCGCTGAACGTGCGGCTGAGGCCCGAGGACGTGATGCCGCCCGAGCCGTTGAAGACGAAGATCCCGGGGTTGAACCCCTGGGCGGTGACCTCGACGTCGAGCTGCCGCAGGGCGCCGGGCGTGAACTCCGCAAAGACAAACCCGACGTCCCCCACGATGGGCGACGGTTGGGCCCGCACGAGGCCCGCGAGCCCCCCGATGAATGCGAGTGTGACGGTGACCACGCTGCGATACGAGCGATGCATGGTAATTCCCCTCTTCTGTTGTCCCCGAGCCGAAGCCGCCAGAGTACTTCCGGAGGGCCGTTTTTCGCCTCGCGAATTCGATGAATCTACGATGAAACATCGAGGCGTCCCCGCTCCAAATCGGCCCCGTCACGCTCGAGTCAAACCTGCTCCTCGCGCCGATCGCGGGGTGGTGCGATCTCGCGTGGCGGCTGACCGCCCGCTCGTTCGGCGGCGTGGGGCTCGCGTGCACGGATCTGCTGAGCCCGCAGGGGCTTCTGTGCGGCTCCGAGGCCTCGCTCGATCTCGCGAAATCGCACCCGGACGACCGACCGCTGTGCATGCAGCTCTACGGCTCGAAGCCCGAGATCCTCGCCGACGGCGCACGCTGGTGCGCCGACCACGGCGCGACCGTCGTTGATATCAACATGGGCTGCCCCGTGGACAAGGTCACGAAGAAAGACGGCGGCTCCAAGCTCATGTGCAACATCCCGGGCGCGATCCGGCTCGCCGAGGCGGTGCGGCACGCGCTGCCCGACCACATCCCGCTGACCTGCAAAATGCGGCTGGGCTGGGACGAGGCGGCCTACGACGCCGACTGCGCGCCCACGCTCGCCTGCATGCTGACCGAGGTCGGTGCAGAGCTCATCACCGTGCACGGCCGCACGACCGAGATGCGGTTTAAGGGCCAGGTCCGCCACGACGGCATCAAGCGCGTCGTGGACGCGGTCGGCGAGAGAACCGGCGGCCGCGTGCCCGTGATCGGCAACGGTGACGTCAGGACGCCCGAGGATGTTGTCCGGATGCGGGAGCTGACCGGGTGCCAGGGCGTGATGATCGGACGCGGGGCGTTCGCGATGCCGTGGATCTTCCGTGACGCCTGGCACCTGCAGGTCCACGGCGAGTTGCCCGAGCCGGTGCCCGAATTGGACCGATTGGCGGGGATCGAGGCATATTTTGAGCGGATGCGCCGTTACCGGTCTGACCAGTACGCGATGCACAAGATCCGCCAGAAGATCAGCTGGCTCGGGAAGGGGATCAACGGCTCTCACTGCCGGGCGCTCAAGGAGGGCGTCCGGAAAGCCGAGACGCCCGGTGAGGTGCTGGACGCGATCGCGGCGTGGCGGGCGGGAACCGAACCCGACGCGGCTGCGGAGCGTTCTGGTGCCCGTGCAGCTGTTGCCGGTTCCGGGCGGTAAAGCTCCGGGCCGACGCGTATCGTTCTTCAGCGGCGTTCAGCCGCGCAGCGTCAGGAATTCGTTGGGGTCTTGAGATCGAGGATCACCTCATGACACGCAAGCCATTGCTCTCCCGTTTCTTCGCCTTCACGCTCGCCGCATCCTTTGCCGCCGGTTTGGTCGCGCAGCCCGCCCTTGCCCAGGAGTCAGCGCCTCCGAAGAAGGAGCAGGGCGAGACGGACCCGCCGAAGTTCCCGGAGCGTCCGGACATCCCGATCAACAAGCCGCTCTCGGAGTACACGGGCGATGAACCAATCCCCGAGGCGCCGCACCCGGGCGAGCAGCGCGAGCTCTACAACTACTGGCGGGCCCACGTCGCGAAGATCAAAGCCGCCCAGCGCCAGCGCGAGATGGCGCTCGCGCCGAAGCTGACCTTTATCGACGGCACCGAGCGCAAGCTCGGCAAGATCTACGACCACCAGAAGCAGACGATCACCTACCGCTTCCGCAATGACGGCGGCAGCCCGCTCGAGGTCCAGGGCGTGATCCCTTCGTGCGGGTGCACCGTCTCGAACTTCGTCGGGCGGTCGTACGAGCCCGGTGAGGAGGGCGAGATCGTGGTCGAGTTCGATCCTTCGAACCGCACGGGGCAGCAGTTTAAGTATGTCTCGGTCCGCTCGACCGATCCGCTCTACGGGGAGAAGCGTCTGCGTTTCTCTGCCGAGGTTGAGCAGCTCATCACGATCGAGCCGCCCTTCATCACCGAGCCGCGGCTCGTCAAGGGCAAGCCGATGGAGACGATGGTGTGGGTTTACGGGCGCACCGATGACTTCGAGGCAAGCCTCAAGCCCGACACGAATCCGCGGTGGCTCACGATTGAGAAGAAGGAGACCGAGCTTCGGACCTGGATGGGCGAGGAGCGTCGCGCGACGCGTTTCGAGATCAAGGTCAGCCCCGATATCCCGATGGGCCGCAACTCGGTGAACCTCGTTGTCTCGACAAACGACAAGCGTGCGGGCACGCCGAACCTCCCGATGGTGGTCGGTGTTGTCGGCGACCTGGCCTATCGCCCGCTCCGCATCAACTTCGGCACGTTCACGATCGGCGAGGAGGTCGAACGAACGTTCGATGTCTTCAGCCGCTCGCAGTCCGATTTCGAGATCCGCGAGGTCCAGGTCGTGGGCACCCTGCGCGACTCGTTCCTCGGCTACGACGTCGCGCCGTCGATGGAAGGCTCGAAGAACTCGTACAGAATCACCGTCCGTTTCAATAAGAATTCGGTCGGCAACCTGCAGGGCAACATGCTGATCAAAACCAACGTCGCGGATCAGCCTGAAGTCCGCGTGCCCTACCTCGGTTACACGAAGGGACGCCCCTTCGATACCGGCGGCGAGGGCGGCGGTATCAAGCCAATCGTCGCGCCGAAGCGCGGTGGTTCGGGCGGATGACCACAACAGGTCGCGCGATCACCGGGGCGGCGACGCTCGCCGCGGCGTGCGTGCTCGCCGCCGGCGGACACGCCATGCTCCGCGCGGCGCTCCGCAAGCCCGCGATCGTGCTCTCGACATCGAGCGAGGGGCCCGCGACGCTGCCCGGTGCCGCTGAACGGGCGATTCCCGGCGAGACCGTGGTCGCGGCCCCCGAGCCGGTGCCGGTGCCGGAAGTGGACCAGAATCCCGTCGCCGCTGCAGACCCCATCGCGACAACTCCGGCGGAACAACCTGCAGAGACACCCGCGTCGCAACAAGCCTCGGCAGACGAGCCTGCGGGCGGCGTGCTCTCCAACATGCCTGAGGCCTCGATCCTCGACGACTTGCTCGATCGCCGCATCGGGCTGGGCACCGCGATGGCGCTGTTCGGCCGCGCGAGCACTACGGGCGAGCCGATCTGGTTCCTCGACGCGCGGCGGCAGGAGGACTTCGAGCGCGGCCACATCCCGGGCGCGCTCTCGATGCCCGCGAGCCGTGTGGCATCCGGAGAGGGCGTCTTCGCGCTGATCGACGCCGGCGCGGCGGATACCGACCTGCTCGTGATCTACTGCACGGGCGGCGACTGCGACGCCTCGGAGAACACCGCCGCCCTGCTCGAGCGTGGCGGCTTCACCAACTTCGCGATCCTCGAGCCCGGCTTCTCGGAATGGCAGGGGGCCGGCATGCCCGTCGAGACCGGCAGCGGCTCGACACCCGGAGCGACACCGTGAAGCTCATCGGCGGCGTCGTGCTGCTCCTTATCCGCGTCGCGCTGGGCGTCCTCATGGTCACGGCGGGCGCCGCCAAGCTGGGCGATCCGCAGACCTTTGCGCTGGCGATCAAGGCCTACGACCTCGGCATCCCCGAGCCCGGGCTGATCGCGCTCGCCTATCTGATCCCCTGGACCGAGATCCTG
>JBCDKU010000051.1:0-19363 GCA_038746265.1 Planctomycetota bacterium | reverse complement strand
GGCAGTTGACGTCGATGCCGAGATCACGGTAACGGCCGGGTGCACGGAGGCGATCGGGGCGACCGCGATGGGGCTGCTCGAGCCGGGCGACAGGGTCGTGGTGTTCGAGCCCTACTACGACTGCTACCCGGCGGCGCTGGCGCTTGCCGGGGCGGAGCCGGTGTTTGTCGCGCTGCGGCAGCAGGCCGACGGGTCGTTCGGGTTTGATGGCGACGAGCTGCGGTCGGCGTGCGCGGGGGCGCGGGCGGTTCTCGTGAATACGCCCCACAACCCGACGGGGAAGGTGTTCACGGCGGCTGAGCTGCAAGTCATCGCCGAAGCGGCGCTCGAGCATGATCTGCTCGTTCTTGCGGACGAGGTGTATGACCAGCTCGTGTACGAGGGTGAGCATGTGTCGATCGCGTCGCTCGACGGGATGCGGGAGCGGACGGTCACGATGGGATCGCTCGGCAAGACGTTCAGCCTGACGGGCTGGAAGGTCGGGTGGACGATCGCCTCGCCAGAGCTCACCCGCGCGGTGCGGTCGGCGCACCAGTTCCTGATCTACGCGGTCGCGACGCCCCTGCAGCACGCCGCGGCGGTCGGGATCCGCGAGGGGGACGCGTACATCGCCGAGCAGCGGGAGATGTTCCGCTCGCGTCGCGACTTGCTCGGGGCGGAACTCGCGAAGCTCGGGTTCACGTTCGCGCCGACGCAGGGCGGGTACTTCATCCTCGCGGACCACACGGCGTTCTCCGGGCCCCGCGGGATCACGTCGGACGTGGAGCTGTGCCATCACCTCATCGAGCACGCGGGCGTCGCGACGATCCCGCCCTCGGCGTTCTACGCGAACAAGGAACTTGGTCGGCCCTTGCTTCGGTTTGCGTTCTGCAAGACGGAGGGGACGCTTCGGGCGGCGGTGGAGCGGCTTTCTGCGATGGCTTGACGAGCTCGTGGCGTGAGTTCGGGGCGAGCTTGCGTGTTGCGTGCTTGGAGTTGCGGTTGGTGGGGCTGCGTGCTTTTTCCCCAGCTTACGCTGGGGGCTTGTTTAGCTCTTGAGCGACTTCATCCCTCGCTTGCGCGAGGGGCTCGTTTTTGTTGCCGCGGTGTCAGGCCGACTCCGCGCGCTTTCTCTTCAGCTCGGCGTCGATGAAGCCGTAGAGGTCGCCGTCGAGGACGGCGGTTGGGTTGGCTTCGTGGTTGGTGCGGTGGTCTTTGACGCGGTTGTCGTAGAGGACGTAGCTGCGGATCTGGGCGCCCCAGCCTCGGTGCTCGAGCTTGCCGCCCGCGGCTTCGAGGATCTCTGCTTCGCGCTGCTCCTCGGCGAGCTGCTCGAGCTTGGCCTGGAGGATCGCCATCGCCTGGCGGCGGTTCTGGAGCTGGTCGCGGTGCGTGGAGGCGAGGACCATGATGCCCGTCGGCTTGTGGACGAGGCGGATCGCGGAGGCGACCTTGTTGACGTTCTGGCCGCCGGGGCCCGATGAGCGGGCGAAAGCCTGGATGTCGAGGTCCTTCTCGGGGATGTCCACGCTTGCCTCGTCGAACTCGGGCGTGACCTCGACGGTCGCGAAGGAGGTCTGACGCTTGCCCTGGGCGTTGAAGGGGCTGACGCGGGCGAGTCGGTGCGTGCCGCGCTCGCAGGAGAGGTAGCCGAACGCGAACGGGCCCTTGACGTGGAGGGTGACCGAGTCGATGCCGACCTCGGTGCCGAAGCTCTTCTCGACCTCTTCGATCTTGTAGCCCTGCTTCTCGAAGTAGTAGATGTACATGCGGAGGAGCATCTCGGCCCAGTCGTTGGCCTCGGTGCCGCCGTCGCCCGCGGAGATCGTGAAGAAGCAGTCGCGGTGGTCGTGCTTGCCAGAGAGCAGGGACTGGAGCTCGATCTTGTCCATGCGGTTGGTGAGCGCGTGGAGCTTCTCGTCGGCCTCGGTGAGGAGTTCCTCGTCGTCGGCCTCGCGGCTCATCTCGTAGGCGAGCTGGGCGTCCTCGAACTCGTCGATCGCTTCCCGAAGATCACCGATCTGAGCCTTCACCAGCTTCTGTTCAGCGAGGACGCCCTTTGCCTTTACCGGGTCATCCCAGAAATCCGTCGCATTGATCTTCTCTTGGAGACCATGGAATTGGCTGAGCTTCTCGTCGTACTTGAGCGACTCCCGAATGGTCGTCAAACGGTGGTCGAGGTCGGCAATGACGTTGTGGTGGGCTTCGAAGTGCATAGCGGTCTGCGATGATAGGGAGCGGCGGTCGCGGCCCGCCTGTAGATTGGTTTTGTGGTGATCGACACGCTCCAGACGGTGCTCGCGGCAGCTCAGGAGGCCAGCGGAAGCGCGGACAGGGCCGAGGCGCTGCGGCGTGGGGTGTTCCTGCTGATGGGGCTGGCGCTGATGGGGGTCGTGGTGGTCACGACGCTCTGGCTGCTGGCGACGCTGCGGAAGCCGGGCCGCGACAAGCGGGTGAAGGTCTACCGCGAGGACGCCTGGACGGCGTCGGCGGAGCGGGTGCGGCCCGAGGACGGGGATGAGCATCTCGGCGAGCACGCGCCGCCCGACGGGTCCGATGATCCGGATCCGAATGAGGAGACGACCGGGCCGTTTGACGAGCCCTGGCGGTAGGCGGGGACGATCGGCGGGTTCAGTTGTCTGATTCGAGGCGGCGGAGGAGGGCGCGGGCGTTCTCGTCGCCCAGCATGGAGCCGTTGGTCGCGGCGCGGAGGGCGGCGGCGCGGTCGCCGGCCCGTTCGGCCCATTCGGCGGACGTCGCCCAGAGCGAGCCATCGGAACCCGCGGCTCGCGCGGCTTGCTCGAAGGTGGTCGCGGCGACGTCGGGCCGGCCCGCGGCCTCGGCGGCGGCGGCGATGGTGTCGAGCGTGGCTGGCTCGAAGCGTTGGGCGGTATCGAAGGCGAGCAAGAGTGTGAGGGCGGCTTCGGGGTCACCTGCTGCGGTCATGGCGCGGGCTTCGATGAGCCGCCAGGCGGTTCGGTCGGGGTCGAGCTTGATCGCCTGACGGGCGCGTGTTGCGGCCGTTGTGTGGTCACTCTGGTCGAGGGCGTCCTGGGCGAGCCAGCCGAGCGGCACGGGGTCGAGCGGGTTGAGGTCGGCGGCCGTGCGCATCGCCGTCCGGGCCTGATCTCGGTCACCGAGTTCGTCGAGGGCGACGGCGAGGCTTGCCCAGGCGGATTGCCGCGCAGCGTCGAGCTTGGTTGCTTCGCGGAGGCTCTCGGCGGCGGTCTGCCACTCGCCGAGGAAGGACGCGGACTCGGCGATTTTCTCGTGTACGTCGGCGGTGGGATCGCCCGCGTCGAGCGCTCGGCGGCGGAGGTCGAACGCCTCGGCGTGGCGCTCGAGGCCCGTCAGCAGCTCGGCGTGGGCGAGAAGCAACTCCCGGTCGTCGGGGTAGGTCTCGGTCGCGCCGGCGAGGACGGCCTCGGCGCGGTCGCGTTCACCCTCGCGGATGAGGGTCTGGGCGGTCGTCAGGATCGCGTCTGCTGCGGCGAGCGTGGCGCGGCGGGGAGCGGCCGCTCCCGGCGACTGGGGCTGTTCCCGGCAGCCGGCGGCGAGCAGCAGCGTGAGAGCGATCGTGAGACGCATTGCTGCATTGTCTGCCCCCTACGCTTGGGTTTCTCGCCCCGCGAGCAGCCGGAAGACAGGGACCCCGCCAGCATGACCGATCTGCCCAAGGCCTACACGCCAGCCGACCACGAGCCCCGCGTCCGCGAGCGGTGGGACGACTCCCGCGCCTTCCACGCCGACCCGGGTCGGGTGCTCTCGGGCGAGGCGCGGCCCTACACCGTCCTCATCCCGCCGCCCAACGTGACGGCGGCGCTGCACCTTGGGCACGCGCTCAACAACACGCTGCAGGACGTGCTCGTCCGCGCGCACCGGATGAAGGGCTACGAGACGCTCTGGATGCCCGGGACCGACCACGCGGGCATCGCGACGCAGACGGTCGTGGACAAGCGGCTGCGCGAGGCGGGCGAGCCGGGGATCGCGGAGTACAAGAGGCGTGAAGCCGAGGGCGAGCCGGCGCGGGAGGAATTCGTCGCGAAGGTGCAGGCCTGGAAGGACGAGTACAAGGCGCGCATCACCGATCAGCTCAAGGCGATGGGCTGCAGCTGCGACTGGTCGCGGCAGCGGTTCACGATGGACGAGATCTGCGCACGGGCTGTCCGCGAGGCGTTCTTCCGGCTGTTCAAGGACGGCCTGATCTACCGCGGCAAGCGGCTTGTGAACTGGGACCCGGTCACACAGACCGCGCTCGCGGACGACGAGGTCGAGTCAAGGGACGTGGACGGGCACTTCTATTTCCTGCGGTACCCGCTCGTGCACGAGGCAGCGCCGGGAGATCACAATCCGGTGACGTGGGAGGAGCTCGCCGCCCGCGGCTACCCGGGAGCCGAGGAGCACCCGGGCGACGACGAGGCGTGGATCACGATCGCAACGACGCGGCCCGAGACGTATCTGGGCGATACGGCGGTAGCCGTCAATCCCAAGGACCCTCGCGCGACGGCGGTGCGCGGGATGAAGGTGCAGCTGCCGCTTGTTGGGCGCGTGATCCCGATCGTCGAGGACGACTACGTCGTCATGCCCGTGAAGTACGGCGGCGACGAGAACGACCCCACGGCGCTGATGGCGACGGGGTTCCTGAAGGTCACGCCCGCGCACTATCAAAACGACTGGGAGATCGGCAACCGGCACGACCTTGAGCGCATCAACATCATGGCGCCCGACGCGAGCATCTCCGACCAGCACGGCTGGGAGGACGTGGGCTATGCGCACATATTTGTCGGGCTCTCGCGCAAGGACGCGCGGAAGAAGGTCGTCGAGGAGTTCCAGGCGCGGACGCTCAACGACGCCCACCCGCTTCTTGAAGATATCAAGCCGCACCGGCACGCGGTCGGGCACAGCTACCGCAGCCATGTGCCGGTGGAGCCCTACCTGAGCGATCAGTGGTACTGCAAGGTGACGGACGATCGGCTGCGGGGCTACGCGCAGCGCGCTCTCAAGACCGAGCAGCGGACGAGCCAGACCCACGCCGCCGACACGCGGATCGAGGGCGACAGCGACGTCACGTTCTACCCGCCCCGCTACGCCAAGACCTACGAGACCTGGCACGACGACCTGCGCGACTGGTGCATCAGCCGGCAGCTCTGGTGGGGGCATCGGATTCCGGTGTGGTCGTTGCGACAATTAGAGCGTGAGAGTCATTTTGACCCACCACATGGAGCTGAACTCAAGTCGACAATGCGGCCGCTCGTCGATCGCTTGCTTGAGCTTGAACGTGGGGGTCGCATTAGTGCAATACGACATTTCGATTCGATAGGTGTTCCTCTAGTCAGTGTCCGCCCTGAAGAAATGGTCAACTTCGACTGGCAGGAACTGTCGGTCTGCGTGTTGAACGAATGGGACTCGGAGGCGATCGAATTCGTTGAGTCGATGGGCTTCACCCAAGACCCCGACGTCCTCGACACCTGGTTCTCCAGTGCGCTGTGGGCGCTCTCGACGCTCGGATGGCCCAACGCCGACCTGCCGCGGTTCCACCCGAAGCAGATCGATCAGGGCGACGACTCGACGGTCAACGCGGTGTACGCCAAGCGGGTGGGGACGTGGAAGGACTTCATCGGCGTGGACGGCGAGAAGTCGGGCGAGCTGATCGACACGCTGCTCGTGCTGCGGGACCTGCACAAGAAGACGGGCGGCGAGCCGGTGCTCGCGTATCAGCTGTTCAGCGAGGCCGACCTCGAAGCCAACGGGCAGGCGGCGATGCCGCTGCTTGCGCCGGACGATATCCAGCAGGCGACCGACCTTGTCTGCGCGGTCGCGGTGAAGACGACCGAGCCGGTGAAAGTCGTGAAGCGGTCGGTCGAGACGGTGCACGACATCCCGGCGTTCCTGCTGAGCCACGGCTTCCAGGACACGGCAGGGCTGCTCGCGGCGTTCAACCCGACGTCGGTCTTGTGCACGGCCCGTGAGATCATCACGCTATGGGTCTCGCGGATGGTGATGTTCAACCGGTACTTCCTCGAGCACGACGGCAAGCCGGGGCAGCATCCGTTCCATGACGTTTTTATCCACGCGATGATCCAGGACGGCGAGGGACGCAAGATGTCCAAGTCGCTCGGCAACGGCGTGGACCCGCTCGACATCATCGACTCGCACGGCACCGACTCGATGCGCTTCACGCTCGTCCAGATGACGACCAACACGCAGGACGTCCGGATGCCCGTCGAGCGCGACGAGACGACCGGCAAGAACACCTCGCCCAAGTTCGATCTCGGGCGGAACTTCTGCAACAAGCTCTGGAACGCGGCGCGGTTTGCGCTGTCGATGCTGGAAGGAACCACGGCCGGGACGCCTGTGCCACGGGGTGATCTCACGCTCCCCGACAAGTGGCTCCTCACACGCATCGCCCGCACCGAGGCGTTGCTCACCGACGCGCTGACGAAGTACACGTTCAAAGAGTTCGCCGACGCGTGCTACGACCTGCTCTGGCGCGACTTCTGTGATTGGTATCTGGAGGCGATCAAGCCCACGGTGAAGGCGTCCGCGGCGCAGCAGGCGACGCTCCGTGCGGGGCTCGACGCGATCCTGCGGCTCCTGCACCCGATGATCCCGTTCGTGACGGAGACGATCGCGGAGAAGCTCGGCGAAGTAGCGTCGCCCGGTGTCGAAGGGCTGACGCTGACGCCCGCGCGGCGGGGGTGCCTGGCATCGGCGGGCTGGCCCGAGTGCGATGCGTCGCTCCTTGACGAGGTTGCCGAGGCTCGGCTTGAGCGGATCCGCTCGCTCGCTGCCGAGATCAACACGACGCGGGCGAAGCATCAGGTCAAGCCCAAGCGGAAGATCACGGTGCACCTGTCGGCGTCGCTCGTTGAGGATCTCGGGACGGACGCGGATTACGTCCGGACGCTCGCGGGCGTCGAGACGATCACGGCCGATGCGCCGGCGGGCGACGCGGTGGCGTTTGTCTTCGAGGGCGCGGAGTGCAAGGCGTCGGATCTTGCCGACGCGGTGGACGCCGAGCAGGAGAAGGCGGCGCTCGGGACCGAGCTCGCGAAGCTCGAGAAGCAGCTCAAGACGCTCGACGGGCGGCTCTCGAACCCGGGCTACGTCGAGAAGGCGCCGGAGAAGATGGTCAACGAGACCAAGCAGCAGCGCGCGGAGACCGCGGAGCGGATCGACGCGATCCGGGCCCGGCTGGGCGAGCTTGGATGAGGCGTGCCGCGGGTGTCATGCTCGTCGCGCTCGCGGGGTGCTCGCCGCTGCCGATCGACACGGAGACCGTGCCGCAGCGACCGACGATCGTGCGGACGGTCGAGCCGTGGACGTACGCGGGGCGTGAGGGGCGGGTGATCGAGACGGACCACTTCCGGATCTTCACGACGATCCCGGACTCGATCCTGCTGGATCGCTTCCCGCGGTTCGCCGAGGTCGCGCTCGAGCACTACACGCGGGCGCTGGGGCCCTTGCCGAAGCCGGAGCAGCGGCTGGACGCGTTTGTGATGGGGTCGCGGTCGCAGTGGGCGTCGCTCACGAGGCAGGTCACGGGGCCGCTGGCTTCGACCTACCTGCAGATCGAGCGGGGCGGGTACGCGTTCGACGGGCAGGGGCTGTACTTCGACATCGGGCCGCGCGACACGCTGGCGATTGCGAGCCACGAGGGCTGGCACCAGTTCACGCAGGCGACGTTCAAGCATCCGCTGCCGATCTGGCTCGAGGAGGGCATCGCGAGCTACATGGAGGGCTTCGTGTGGTCCGAGGTGGACCGCTCGATGCCCGAGTTCCGCCCGTGGGCGAACCCGGAGCGGTACGAGCAGCTGCGCGAACTCGTCGGGCGCGGCCGCGCGGTGTCGCTTCCCGAATTGCTCCGATCGCGCCCGCAGGACCTGCTCCGCAAGCCCGGCGAGGCGACGCTCGACTTCTACGCGCAGTCGTGGGCGCTTGTGCACGCGCTCGCGGACAACCGGCTCGGCGGCGAGCCCGGGGCGTTGCGTGAGCTTGTGCGGGATGCCGCCGAGGGGCGGCTGTTCTCGACCGTCGCCCGTGCGACCGACCCACGCCGCGCGGCGCTCGAGATCAACGGACGCATCGGGAGCGCGGTCTTCGAGACCTACTTCGGTATGACGCCCGAGCAGGCCGACCCGCTCTATCAGCGGTTCATCCGCGACGTCTCAAGCCCCGGCGCACGCGGTTCGATCACGCGCGGCGAACGCCCCGCGGTCTTGCTCCGCCGCTAGGTTGTGTTCAGCGGATCGGTGGGACGGGCATCCTGCCCGTCCGAGCGGCATCGGAAGATCACAAAGACGGGCTGGAAGCCCGTCCCACCCTGCAAACATGATCCGTCAAACAGGGCCTAGCCGCCAAGCTGGACGTCATCGATCGGGCGATCGGGCGGCACGCCGAGTTCCGGCAGCAAACGCTCAACGATCCGCTGCACGACCGGACCCGCGACCCAGCTCCCGTAGTGCTGCTCGATGCGGACCTTCGCCGGTCCCGGATCCTCGATGAGGACCAGCACGACCAACCGCGGGTCGTCGGCCGGCGCGGCCGCTAGGAAGCTCGAGAAGTACTGGCTCGGGTAGTACCCGATTGCGCCGCGCGGGCGGACCTTGCCCTTGGGCGGGACAAGCGGGACCTGGGCCGTGCCGCTCTTGCCGAACAGCGTGTACTGCGGGTCTTGGTCGCGCTCGGGGCGGAACGCGAGCGTGTTGGTCTCCATCCGCTCGGCCACGATCTTCATGAGTTCGCGGGCAGCGAGCGCCGAGGCCGCGGGCATCACGCGGCGGCGGATGCCCGTGCCCGGCTCGAGCGGGTCGGCGGCGGTCAGTCGCAGATCGGGGATGGTTCCAGCGTCGTTGCCGTTGCGGGCGAACGCGGCGAACGCGCGGACAAGCTGCACGGGCGTGACCGCGATCTCCTGACCAAAGCTCACCGAGGTCTGCGTCCAGTCGGTCCACACGTCTTCGCCCTGGAGCAGCCCCTTGTGCTCTCCCGGCAGGCCGAGTCTCGTCCGCTGACCGAAGCCCATGTCCTCGAGCGCGGAGCGCAGGCCGGTGCGGCTCATGCGATCAGCCGCGAGGGCCATGCCGACGTTGGAGCTGTAAACGAGCACGCCGTCCCAGTCGAGCTCGGTGCGGCGGGTCACATCGCGGATACGGCGGCCGTAGCTCAGGACGCGGCCGTCCTTGCCGGTGCCGTCGATGATCTCGCCGGGCGTCATCACGCCCGCGGCGTGCGCGAGCCCCCACACGAAGCCCTTGAAGGTCGAGCCGGGCTCGTAGGCGTCGAGCACGCAGCGGTTCCGCCAGAGCGCAGGCTCGGTGCTCGCGCGGTCCTCTTCGCGCAGGATGCGGAAGCGACCCGACTGCGGCGCCTCCGGCCGCTGGGCCCTCGGGATCGCGGCGTCCACGAAGGGGTAGTCACGCAGCCCCTCGGCGGGCAGCGTGATGCCCGGACGCAGGACGTCGGTCATCGCGAGGACCTCGCCCGTTGCGGGATCGATCACGACCGCGCGACCGCCCGCGGCGTCGGCCTGCTCGACGCCGAACGCGAGCTCCTCCTCGACGAGTTGCTGGAAGAGCGTGTCGATGGAGAGGCGGATATCCCGGCCCTGCTCCAGCGGCTCGACGCCGCCCGGCTTGATCCAGAGCGGGTCGCCCGACGCATCACGGATGAACCGCAGGCGGCCGTCCATGCCGAGCAGTTCTGCTTCGCTCGAGCGCTCCACACCCGCGACGCCCGTCCCGTGGAACTCGACCTTGCCGACGATCGGCCGGATCGCGTCGGGCCCGGCGTAGACACGCAGCGGCCATGGCTCGATGAACACACCGCGGAGCTTGAACTCGTCGGCGAGCTTGATCTGCCGGACCGCCCGCGCGCGGTCCATGGTCATGGGCGGTCCGACCGCGACGTAGCGCACCGTTCCCTTCGGCTTCTTCTCGGGGCCGGTGTACCCGGGTTCGTCGCCCGCTTCGCGCGAGAACGCCGCGACGAGCCGGTCGATCGGCGGGACGTCGTCACCGTCGGTGGACGTCGCGGGCTTCGAGGAGATCTCGAGCGACCGGTTGCCCGCGATCGCCGCCCGCAGGGTCGGTGCGAAATCCTCGGTCGGCACATTCAGCGCGAGCGCGAGCTTGAGGATGATCTCTTCGAGACGCTCCGCGGGCAGCTTCTCGCCCTCACGCTTGCCGCGATCGAGCGCAACGGGGTCGATCACCACGCGAGCCGCGGGGAGCGCGGTCGCCAGCGGACGGCCGCTGCGGTCGAGGATGTCGCCCCGGATAGTCTCGATGGACGTTGTCCGCGTGTGGTCGGAGACCCACGGGCGCAGCCTTGGGTCGGGCGAGGTCTGCAGGAACGCGACCTGCCCGAGCACAACGAGGATCGCGGCCGTGCACACGCCGCAGACGGCCCACCCGATGAACGATTCGCGTGACATGCGGCTCATTCGGCGCTCCAGAGCAGGGTGTCCGCCTGTGGGATGGGCTTCGGCGGCGCGGCGGGCGGCTTGATCTCGATCTCGGCGAGCCGCGAGCGGACGCGCTGCAGCTCGCGCTGGTGCTCGATGCTGCGGCGGCGCGACTGCGTGAGCTCGTGCGCGGCTTGCAGGCGGGCGTGGCGGAGCAGAACCAGCGAGAGCGACATCACCCCGAGCGCGACGATGACCGCGGCCGTGCGCGCGGTCCACTCGATCGTCCGCCAGCGGCGGGCGACGGCGCGAAGGGGCTCGATCCACGCCCGCACGGTCAGTCCCCGGTGACCGGCACGCGGATCGTCATGCCGACGCGGATGTCGTCGGCGTCGGATATGACGTCCTTGTTGAGATCGAGGAGCATGTCCATCTTGCGGGCCGACCCGCAGAACTGCTGCGCGAGCACGCTGAGGACATCGCCCTTCTGGATGACGTAGGTGCCTGTCCGCGGCTGGTTGTTGGGGTTGGACCGGGGCTGCTCGACGGGGAAGAAGTTGTCCGGGATTCGACCTGCGACGGGGATGAGCAGCCGGACGCCGATCCGGACGCTGCCGTCCTCGCGGACACGGTCGGGGTTGGCGTCGCGGATGTCGCGCCACTGGTGACCGCTGCCGAGGTAGGCCTCGGCGATGTTGAAGAGTGTCTCGCCCTCCTGGACGTGGTGGTAACGCGGCGTGCTCGCGGGTTTGTCGAGTACGGCCGTCGGGGTCGGCTGGCGGAACAGGCCTCCGAGTCCGCTCGCAGGCTGGTCACTGTTGCTGCCACCGATGGTGTACTCGAGCGGCCCGCTGTCATCAGCGGACGCGATCTGCTCGTCGCCGAGGTCGAGCCGGGTGCGGTCGTCCTGCTGGGCGGCCAGATCAATGGGGTTCTGCACCGGCGGGGCTTCGGGCACTGAACGCACATCGTCGTTCCGCCGACCGAGCATGCTCGACGCGGACGACGCGGCGATCCGCGTCGCGGGCGGATCGGGCAGCGGGCTGGTGTCCTCGAAGAGTCGGGCCTCGACGGCGGTGAGACCCGGGTCGGATTCGGCTTCGCGCGCACGCGAGAGGTGGTCGCTGACGAGCACGCCCACGACCAGCACCAGCGAAAATCCGACCACGACGGCGAGACGGCTTTCTCGTGTCACCCTGAGCATCCATGCTGCTTCCCGCGCCCATGTGCACGCCGGGGTCCATGGCGGGCACACACACACGGGCGGCGCGGCGGGGTGTGACACCCGCGACGCCCGACCCCTTCGGCTCGGCCTCGCTCGGTCAATCCATCGACGTCGCGGGGCTCTGCCCTTTCCGAAGCTCGATCGCCGCGGGCTCTCGCCCGCGGGTTAGCTACCCACTCAGTCGCCCGTGATCCGGATCGCCCGCAGCTTGGCCGAGCGGGATCTCGGGTTGTCGTCGCGTTCGCCCGCGCTCGCCTCGATGGGCTTGCGGGTCAGACGCGTTGCCAGCCCGTTGTCCGCGAGCCGGTTGAAGGCCTGCTTCACCGGGCGGTCCTCGAGGCTGTGGAAGCTGATGATGCCAACTCGCGCTCCTGACTGCAACCCGCCCGGTCTCCCGGGGGCGGCCGCGGACTCACCGATCCACCGCAGCAGCCGATCGAGCTCGCCCAGCTCGTCGTTCACCGCGATGCGCAGCGCCTGGAAGGTGCGGGTCGCCGGGTGGATCCGCGGCCCCGAGCCGTGGCCCTTTCTCGATGAGGGCCGGGGCGGTGGGACGGCGGAACGGACGATCTCCGCGAGCTGCTGCGTGGTCGTTATCGGCTGTGATTCCCGGACCTCGACAATCTTCCTCGCGATCCGCCGGGAGAGCCGTTCCTCGCCCAGCCGGTAGATGACCTCGGCGAGGTCGGTCTCGTCCATCTCGGCGACGAGTTCCGCCGCGGTCGGGCCCGAGGTTGGGTCGAGCCGCATGTCGAGGGGGCCGTCGAGCCGGAAGCTCAGGCCTCGATCCGCGTCATCGACTTGGGTGGAGGCGAAGCCGAGGTCGGCGAGGACGATGTCGGCGGCGAAACTGAGCCGTTTGAGGACCTCGCGGGCGCTCGAGAACGGGGCGTGGATGGCCTCGACCGGGGCGTCGGTGGCGGCGGCGACGTGTTCGTGCGCACGGGCGAGGTTGGTCTGGTCGCGGTCGATCAGGATCACGCGGCCCGTGCTCCCGATCTCGGCGGCGAGTTGGGCGGCGTGGCCGCCGAGGCCGGCGGTGCAGTCCACGAGGACGTCGCCCGTCGCCGGTGTGAGGACCGAGAACACCTCGCGTGCGAGGACCGGGACGTGGTCTGGGCTCGGTTCTGCGGGCGGCGTTTGGGGGTTGGTGTGTGGATCGTCGGGGTGATCCAAGCTGTGATGCTCCAAAGAGAAGACCTAGGGCCCTGAATCGCGACCGGGGCCCGGGTGGACGGTACAGTCTGGGACGCGGTCGGGCCCGGCGCGAGCCGGCCGCGTGGTGCTTTCTCGGCCGCGCCCCGGACTTCCAAGCCCACGGTGTCTCCCATGAAGAATCAGCGCACGCTTGCCGCGGCGATCCTGTCCTCTGCCGTTCTGATCTCGTTCGGTCTTGTCGTCCGTGCCGACGCGCAGCCCGAGGCGAGCCCCGAGCCGATCACTGCGATCGCGACCGTGGACACGGTCGGCCTGCTCGAGGAGATCCTCGCGAACGACGAGCAGCTCGTGACGGAGCGGAACGAGCTCCGGGGCGCAATCACAGACAACGTCGAGAACGTGCGGGCCGAGCTCGAGCGGATCCAGAACGACGCCCGCCAGCGGATCGCGACGGACCCGGAGTTGCCGATCCTGCAGCAGCGGTTCCAGGAGACGCAGCAGCAGTTCCAGATCGTCCAGCAGGAAAGTGCCGCGCGGGTCGAGCGTCTGACGTCTCGCCAGGCGCGGCAGGCCTACGCCCGGATCTTCGACGCGACGAACGCCGTCGCGAGCGAGCGGAACCTCAAGTATGTGATGGCGTCGCGTCCCGGCACAAGCGAGATCCCGGGCGATCGGGCCTCGCCCCAGGCGGTATTCCAGGACATGCTGGCCCGCAACCTGATCGTCTCGCCCGAGTCGAACGACATCACCGCCCTCGTCCGCGAGGAGCTGGGTCTGCCGCAGCCGGGCGTGGACGCCGCGGACGTCGAGGGCGACGCCGGCGGCGAGGGCTGATCCGGTCAGGTCGCCGGTATCTCGGCCGCGAGCGGTCCCAGCCGCTCCAACAGCGATGAGATCACCGCGTCCCGGGCCTCCATCAGGTCTGCGCGGCCGGTGAGCTTCTGGATCGACGTCACGGGTCTGCCGGCCAAACCGCACGGGACGATGTGGTCGAAGTGGCTCAGGTCGGTCGCGACGTTGAGCGCGAGGCCGTGCATCGTGACCCAGCGGCGGACGCGGACGCCCATGGCGCAGACCTTTGCGGCCTGCTCGATTGGCTCGCCCACCCAGACGCCCGTGGCGTCGGCATCGCGGTGGCCCTCGATGCCGAAGGACCGCAGGGCCCCGATGACGGCGTCCTCCATGAGCCGCATGTGGTCGTGGAGGCCCAGCTTCAGGCGTTTGAGATCGAGGATCGGGTAGACGACGAGCTGGCCCGGGCCGTGGTAGGTGACGTCGCCGCCCCGGTCGGTGTCGTGGAGCTCGATACCGGTCCGATCGAGCAGTTCCGGGCTGGCGAGAACGTGGCCCGCCTGGCGGGCTTTCTTGGTCACCGTGATCACCGGGTCGTGCTCGACGGTCAGGATCCTGCCCAGCAGCGGGCCGCCCGCGTCGCGGCTTGCGAGCACGTCGGCGTGGTGGCGATGCTGCTCGGCGTACGCCTCGGCGTAGGCCGAGCGTCCCAGATCGATGACTTCGAGGGCGTGCTCGTGCACGTGTAATGGTAGTTCGCCGCCGCGTACACTCGGCTCATGCCGGAGGTGCATTCGTCATCGATCGTTTCTGAGTCGGCGAGGCTCGCTGACGATGTTGTTGTGGGCCCGTTCTGCGTGATCGAGGGCGATGTCTCGATCGGTGCGGGGACGGTGCTGCAGAGCCACAACGTGATCCGCGGGCCCGTCGAGATCGGCTCGGGGTGCACGGTGTTCCCGTTCGCGACGGTCGGGCTCGGCCCCCAGCATCTCGCGCACAAGCCCGAGGACGAGGTCGGCGGCGTGAAGATCGGTGACCGCGTGACGCTCCGCGAGAGCTCGACGGTGCATCAGGCGTGGCTCACCGAGGCCCCCACCGCGCTGGGTGATGAGTGCTACGTGATGGCCGGCGCGCACATCGGGCACGACTCGGTGCTCGGGAAGAACTGCATCGTGTGCAACGCGGCCCAGGTCTCGGGGCACAGCATCATCGGGGATCGCGTGTACATCTCGGGGCTGGTCGGGATCCACCAGTTTGTCGCGGTCGGGCGGCTCGCGATGTTCTCGGGCGGGACGGCGATCTCGAAGGACCTGCCGCCCTTCTGTATCTGCGCCGAGCGGAACATGATGGGCGGGGTCAACGTCGTCGGGATGCGGCGGGCGGGGATTGACCGGGCCGAGATTTCGGCGGTGCGGAAGGCGTACACGCACGCGTTCCGGCAGGGGCTGACGGGCGAGGCGCTGCAGGACAAGCTCGCGGAGTTCGCGAAGGACTCGGCGTGCGTCGGGGAGATGCTCGAGTTTGTGAAGACATCGAAACGCGGGACATGCCCGGCGGACGGGCGTCCGCGCGGCATGGTGCGGTCGTGGCTTCGGCGGACGCTGCGGGCGTCGGGCGTGCAGCCCGGCGGGGATCTGGAGCTCGCAGAAGCCGATTCGGAAATGGACTGATCGATGGCGTGGCGCGGGCTTCCCGAACCGAAGGCGATGCGTGCCGAGCGAGCGTTAGGGCCGGTCGTGCCGCCGGCGTTTCCCGATGACGCGGTCGCGGGTCTTTGCGTGCTGGCGTCGGGGTCGGGCGGGAACTGCTCGGTCCTGGTGGTGCGTGGGTCGGGCGAGAAGCCGGCGCATGTCGCGCTGATCGACGCGGGGCTCAGCCCGAGCCGCACGCGGAAGCTGCTTTCGGTGCGTGGGATCCCGCTGCACTGGGTGGATGACGTGGTGCTGACGCACCTCGACCGGGATCACTTCCATCCGGGGTGGCGGCGGGCCCGGGACTGCCGCGCGACGCTGCGGCTGCACCGTCGCCACCTACCGCGTGCAGAACGGGAGATGTCGCTGCTCCAGCGGAACGAGCCGTTCGAGGACGGGTTCGAGGTCGGGCCCGTGCGGGCCTCGACGGTGATGCTTGCGCACGATTCGCTGGGGGTGGCGGCGTTCCGGTTCGAGATCGAACGGGGACGTGAGCGGACCGAGCTCGGGTTCGCGACGGATCTCGGGCGCGCGACGCCCGCTTTGGTTGAGCATCTCTCGGGCGTGCCGGTGCTGGCGATCGAGTCGAACTACTGCCCGGAGCTGCAGGCGGCGAGCGCACGGCCCGCGTTCCTCAAGCAGCGGATCATGGGCGGGGCGGGGCATCTCTCGAATCAGGAAGCGGCCGACGCGATACACGCGATCGAGCCGGCCGATCACGTCGTGTTCCTGCACCTCTCGCGGGAGTGCAACAGCCCGGATCTGCTCGGCGAACTGCACGGCGGCGCGGACTACGGGTGGACGATCTCGACGCAGTTCGAGCCGACGCCCTGGGTCTGGCTGCGGGCGTGCGAGACGCCGGGACGGCCTCGGCTCGATCGCGTGATCCGGCGGACGGTCGAGCGGCAGTCGTCGCTCTTCGCGCCGGCGGACGGCGGGGCGTGAGCGACGCGGCGGCATCGTGGTGGAAGCGGCTTGTGACCGACGGCCGCCGGCGTGTGAACGGGCACGAGTACATCGATCTCGGGCGGGGCGTGGTCGAGGCTCGGCTGGCGTCGGGCGATCGGGTGCGGATCCGGCCGACGGCGCGGCGGATCTACGACGATCTGGCGCCGGATCCGCGGCGGTTCGCGGCCCAGCGGCTGGCGGCGGTGGTGAAGCCCGGGTCGCGTGTGCTGGTGCTCGGGGCTGGGACCGGAGCGGCGGCGGACCTGCTTGCGGAGGCGGCGGGGCCGACGGGGACGCTGGTGTCGCTCGACTCGGACGGCGAATCGGTTCGTTTCGCGCGGCGGCGGTACGCGTCGGACGTCGCGGCGATGGAGATCGGGACGTACCGATCGCTGCGGGGGGAGTTGGACGGGGCGTTCGACGCGGCGCTGCTGTGCGAGCCCGGGCACGCGGAGGGGGATGAGGTGGTGTCGCCGGAATTGCTCGCGGAGGTCGAGCGTGTGCTCGGGCGGCCGGCGTATGTGACGGTCGTGTGCGAGCTCGGGCTCTCGCGTGCTCGGAGCGTGGCGGCGGCAATCGAGAAGTTGCCGGGCGGGCTCGCGACGGGGCTCGCGATCGAGCAGGAGGGCGACGGCTGGGGTGTGGTGTCGGCGAGCCGCGAAAGGGCGTCGGGCGGGTGATACCCTCCTAACGGATGACAGATCTCAACAGCGAACAGGCGAGCAGCAAGGTGAGCGACGCGGCGCGTGAGGCGCGGGCGAGGGAGTTCGCGATCGAGGTCGCGCAGCTGCTCGGCGACGACAAGTGCGAGCACATCGTGGTGCTGGACGTGCGGAACCTGAGCCAGGTCACGGACTTCGTCGTGGTTGGCTCGGGCACGTCGGATCGGCAGATGGACGCGGCGCTGACGCACGCCAAGGAGCTCGGCGAGGAGCAGGACTACCCCTGCGTCCGCGACAGCGGCGATGAGCGCTCGACGTGGCTGCTCGCGGACTTCGTGGACGTGGTCGTGCACCTCTTCGAGCCCAACACGCGGGCGCACTACGACATCGAGATGCTCTGGGGCGACGCCGAGCGCGTCACGTGGCGGCGGAGCGGGATCTCGGTCGAGAGCGACGAGGGATGACGCCCGCTGCGGTCCGCGTCGAGCTTCCGGACGGGCGTGGGTACGACGTCCGCGTGTCGGCCGGGGCGGCGGTGGACGCGGCGGGGTCGATCCCGGAGCTGCTGCCGAAGGCGCGGCGCGTGCATGTTGTTGTCGATGCGAAGCTGCCCCGCGCGTTCGTTGATGCGGCGATGAGCAATCTGCGCGACGCTGATTTGACGGCCAGTTCGAGCACCATCGATCCGTCCGAGTCGGTCAAGACGCTCGAGACGCTCGAGCGCGTGCTCGCGGACGCGGCGGCGGCGCGGCTTGATCGCGGCGACTGCTTTCTCGCGCTGGGCGGCGGCATCGTGGGCGATGTCACGGGCTTCGCTGCGGCGTCGTACAAGCGCGGCGCGGCGGTGGTTCAGTGTCCCACGACGCTGCTCGCGATGGTCGATGCGTCGGTCGGCGGGAAGACGGGTGTCAATCTCGACGCGGGCGGGCGGCTCATTAAGAACGCGGTCGGTGCGTTCTTCCAGCCCGTGCTGGTGGCGGCGGAGCTGCGGGCGCTGGATTCGCTGCCCGATCGCGAGTTCTCGGCGGGGCTTGCGGAGTGCCTGAAACACGGGATGATCGGCGGGGCGTTCGATGAGCCGGGGTTGTTTGCGTGGATCGTGGAGCACGCCGAGACGCTGCGGTCCGGTGACGACGCGCTGCGGGCGGAGCTGATTGCGCGGAACGTGGCGG
Source organism: Planctomycetota bacterium (assembly GCA_038746265.1). GTDB lineage: Bacteria > Planctomycetota > Phycisphaerae > Phycisphaerales > UBA1924 > JBCBKP01. Next base: position 1,331 of record JBCDKU010000051.1, on the reverse strand, counting down.
TCAAGGCGGCGGTTGTGCGCGCCGACGAGCGGGAGACCGCGTCCTCAGCCACGGGCGGGCGAGCGATCCTGAATCTGGGGCACACGTTTGCGCATGCAATGGAGACGCTGCCCGAGATCGGGCTGCTCCATGGCGAAGCGGTCGGGCTTGGGCTGATCGCGGCGCGGGCGATGAGCGAGGCGATGGGTCTCTCGTCGGACGATGGCGTCGAGGGTGTGCGGGCGGCGTGCCGGGCGGCGGGGCTGCCGACGGAGATCGCGGGGCTGCCCGGGGATTCTGAGCTGCTCGATCGGATGGGCGACGACAAGAAGGCCCAGGGCGGTGTACTCCGCGTCATCGCCCCACTGGATCATGGGGTTGCGCGTGTAATTGACGACCCGGACCCCGCGGCGATTGTCGCCGGGTGGTCCGCGATCCGAAACTGATGCGCAATTCCTGAGCGCAACATGTGCTCCGAGTGATTCAAGGGGTGAGCGCGGGTCACCCGATAACCGCGCTGGCTGAGAAGGAACTCGGTCGATTCTGCGCCGCCGACCACATCAGAAGTCTTCGTAGCTCACGGCGACGCTCAACCCCAGGGAGCGGGACGTTGCGGACCCTTGCGATCATCAACCAGAAGGGCGGATGCGGGAAGACGACGACGGCGATCAACCTCGCCTCGGTCTTCGCCGCCCGCGGCTACAAGACGCTGCTGCTCGACCTCGACCCGCAGTCGCACTGCGCGTCGGGGCTCGCGGTGCCAGAGAAGAAGATTGACCGCGACATCGGCGACGCGATCTCGACGATCCACGATCGGCCGATCGATCCGGGGCGTCTGATCTGGCGTGTTGGTCGGCGCTTCGATCTGGTGCCGAGCCGGACGAAGCTCGCGGCGCTGGAAGCACCGAACGGCGTGCTGAGCCAGGCCGAGGAGCCGCACCGGCGGCTGGTGTCGGTGATCGAGCATCTGAACGCGGCGCGGCCCGGGGGGTACGACGTGGCGATCATCGACTGCTCGCCCTCGATCGGTCTCCTGACGTACAACGCGCTGACCGCCGCACGCGAGGTGATCGTGCCGGTCGAGACGAGCTTCTTCAGCCTGCAGGGCGCTGCGAAGCAGCTCAGCACAGTGCGGTCGGTCGGCCGGAAGATCGGGATGCGGCACCGGGCGCGGCTGCTGCCGACAATCCACGACACCGAGAGCCCGCTTGCTCGCGATCTGCTCTCCGAGCTCAAGACCAAGTTCGCGGATCAGCTGATCCCGCGTGTGATCCGGCGTGACGAGACGGTGAAGCTCGCGGCGTCGTACGGCGTGCCGGTGATCGAGCACGCCCCGGACTCGCAGGCCGCGG
>JBCDKU010000050.1:0-19430 GCA_038746265.1 Planctomycetota bacterium | reverse complement strand
CGGCCGAGGAGATCGAGGGTTTCCGGTTCGGCAACTGGGCTCGGATCTTCCCGGAGGCGTAGCGGCTGGTCTTGGGTCCAGTGGGACGGGCATCCTGCCCGTCCGAGCGGCGTGCGTTCTTCCGACGAGACGGGCTGGAAGCCCGTCCCACCCTGCGTCGGAAGACTCGAGTCGTGTTTCTCTACGCCGAGCGTGCCTACCGCTCGTTTGCCTGGGCTTCCTCACGGCAGTGGGCGCACCATGTGGAGGCAAACGCCAACGCGCGGCGGCGGAGCTGGGTCTCGGCTTCGCCGGACTGCTGGGGCTCCCTCGGCGGCGGCAAACGGCGGAGCGGCGCAAGGAACTCGCGCTGGTAGCGGTCGGCGAAGACGTTGTCGTTGGGGCGGGCGAACGCGCCGGCGTGCTCGTCCTCGATGATCTCGCGGATGCGATCGACGCGGCCCGCGGGGTCGGGGTGCGTGGACAGGAACTCGGGGGTGTTGCCGCCGCCGCCGGTCAGCTCGCCGAGCTTCTGCATCGCCGTGTACGAGCCGATCGGGTTGTAGCCCGCGCGGGTCATGTAGCGGATGCCGAGCATGTCGGCCTCGAGTTCCTGGCGGCGGTCGTAGCGGAGCGCGAAGAGCGACCCGGCCTGGCCCACGCCGCTCGCGATCAGATCCGCGGCGGCGCCGACGGACTCGCTGCCCGTGAGCACCGCGCCGACAGCGGTGACGGTGAGCTGCAGGCCCGCCTGCCGCTGCGCACCCTCGTTGGCGTGGCGGGCGGTGACGTGCCCGATCTCGTGCCCCAGCACGCTCGCGAGCTCGGCCTCGTTGACGAAGTTGTCCGCGAGCTCGCGGCTGATGAAGACCTTGCCGCCCGGGAGCGCAAAGGCGTTGATGACGCTCGAATCGAGGACGGTGAACGTCCAGGGGAGATCCGGGTCCTCGCCCTCGGTCAGGGCGGCCATGGTCTCGCCGATGTTGGTGACGTACTGGCGGATGCCGGCATCGGAGACCTCGCCGCCGTAGCCCTGGGTGAGCTCGGGGCCGTAGCTGTTGCCGATGTCGATCTCCTGGTTGCGGCTGAGCAGGTTGAACTGCCACTCGTCGGTGGTCTCGTTGTAGGTGCAGCCGCCGAGGCCGCCGAACGACAGACAGGCGAGCAGCAGGACGGCGGCGGCGGGCAATGCGGATCGGGGCATCCGGCGGTCTCCTTTGAGCGAAAGCGCAGGTCCACTTCAGCCTACCGTGAGGGACCCATGGCGAGCCAGCCCGCAGCGACAACCAGGACCGCCGGCGAGCCTGCCTGGCGGCAGACCGAGCTCTCGGACCCGCATGCGCACGGCGACAAGGCCCGGAAAGTCCGGACGATGTTCGCCGCGATCGCCCGGAGCTACGACCTCAACAACCGGGTCCACAGCCTCTGGATGGACCAGCTCTGGCGCCGGTATGCCGTCCGCGTCGCGGGGGTGAAACCCGGGGACGTGGTGGTTGACGTCGCCTGCGGGACGGGCGACCTGACCGAGGCCTTCGCGAAGCGCAGCCCGGCAAAGCGGGTCATCGGCATCGACTACACCCCCCAGATGCTCGACCTCGCACGGGTCAAGCAGACCAAGAAGGGCATCGATACGGGCCGCGTCGAGTACCGCGAGGGCGACGCGATGAACCTCGACCTGCCCGACAACTCGGCAGACGTGCTCTCGATCGCGTTCGGCATCCGCAACGTCCGCGAACCCGAGGTCGCGTTCGGCGAGTTCGCGCGGGTGCTGCGTCCGGGGGGGAGGCTGGTCGTTCTGGAGTTCGACACGCCCCGTCTTGCGCCGGTGCGGATCTTCAACGACTTCTACTCGGGCTGGGTCATGCCGCGGACGGCGACCCTGATCTCGCGGGACAAATCGGGGGCGTACCGCTACCTCCCGAAGTCCGTGCAGACCTTCGCGACACGCGATCGGATGATCGAGATGATCGAGGGCGCTGATTTTGAGACGCCGCGGGTCCGATCATTGAGCATGGGTATCTGCGCGTGCTACCGCGCGGTCCGCTAAGGGTGTGAAGCTGTTCTGTCTGGATGGGCGTGTTTGCGCCCGGGACGGTGGTTGGTGCGCTTTCCGGGCGTTGGCAACGCCGTGTTTGTGCGCACGCAGAGCATTGTTGCGTGATTTGGCGCACAACGGCTGTTGGTTCGATAGGGGATTCGCCTCGCGGGAGAAGTTGATCGCCGGATGAACCGGCGAGCTCGCGGGCCGCCACGGAATGGAGTCCGGCGAATTCCTCCAAGGAAGGAGGTCGGCCGCTGCGGGAGCGGCGCCGACATCCGTCGAGCCGGAGTCCTCCGTTGGCCGACGACATCACCCTGCAGCGTTTTTTCGAGATCCTCACCGAGGGCGACCGCCCCGCGGCCCGTCAGTTTGTTGATGAGCAGCGCGAGAAGTACGACAGCCCGACCGATCTGGTCGGCGACCTGTTCTGGCCCGTGTACGAGCTGTCCGATCGGCTCTACCGCGAGGACCAGCTCACACCCCTGACCTTTAACGTCGTCACCCGGTTGCTCCGGGTCATGCTCGACCGCGTCGGCGCGGACGAGAACCCCGAGCCCCAGGGCGAGTCGCGGCGGATCCTCGCCGTCTGCGGGCCGACAGACGCCGACGAGCTCGGTGCGCAGATGGCGGTCGATCTGATCGAGGCGGCCGGCAACCTCGTGGTCTTCGCGGGCGGCGGGATGGCGTTCGACGAGGTCCACGCCCGTGTGCAGGAGACGCAGCCCGACGTGCTGTTGATCTTCTGCTCGGCTCCGAGCGACCTGCCGCATATCCGCCAGACGATCGACCTGATGCGGGAGATCGGAGCGTGCCAGAAGACCCAGATCGTGGTCGGCGGGGGCGTGTTCAACCGTGCGGAGGGGCTCGCGCAGGAGATCGGCGCGGACCTGTGGGCCGAGGACCCGATCGAGGTCGTGGACATGGTCGTGCACGAGGCGGGTCACCGGGCGCCGGAGGACCAGCGGACGGTGGGCCGGATTCGCGGACGGTCGGCGGCATAATCGGAATCTGATCGGGAACATCCGAGGGTTTTCTCAGAATCTGCAACCCGGCGATGCCGGCGGAGTACCTTAGTAGAGGTGCGACGCCGCATCGCCGGGTTGTCGCTTTGTGTTTGTTTGGATTTGTTCGGATTTGACGCTCTGAGACCGGGATCGCATGACGCGGGATGAAGAACGCCAACTGATCGAGCGGGCGATCGCGGGTGACCGCGGCGCGGCGGCGGCGTGCATCCAGGCGTACGAGCGATCGCTGTACGCGTACCTGCTGCGGATGTCGGGCAAGCCCGATATCGCCGAGGACATCTGCCAGGAGGCGTTCGTCCGGGTGCTGACGCACATCGAGCGGTTCGACTTCCGGTACCGGTTCAGCACGTGGCTTTTCACGATCGCGAAGCGGCTGTATCTGAACTACGCCCAGAAGATGAAGCCCGCGTACGACACGGAGACGGTGTCGGGGCGTCGGGGCAAGGACGCGCCGCCGGCCGAGCCGGTGATGGCGCAGGAACGCCAGACCGTTCGGCGTTCGGCGATCGACGAGGCGATGCAGCAGCTGAGCATGGAGCAGCGGGAGATCCTCGTGCTGTTCCACCAGCAGGACTGGCCGATCTCGCTGATCGCGGGGCACCTCGACATGCCCGAGGGCACGGTGAAGAGCCATCTGCATCGTGGACGCAAGAAACTCCGGGACCTGCTGCGCGAGACCGCGAAGCGCCCCCTGGCCGAGATCGACGGCGAGGCGATGGGCGTCGAGGTCGCGAGCGGCACCGTCTCGAACACCACGACTTCGGAGGTGACTCGGTGAGCCATCTTCCTCACGAGAACGACGACGCCCAGACCTACGGTCTTCCGAGTGGCGGCGTTCCGGGTGGCGATATGCCGACGGATGCCGAGCTTGACCAGCTGATCGACTCGATCCTTGATGGTGACTGCCCGCAGGCGGCGCTGCGTGACGCGGTCGGCCGTGTGTCGGCTGATCCGGTCGCGCGGGCGGATCTGCGTGACGGTGCTCGGGCGGTTCGGGTGCTCTCGGAGCAGCCCGAGGTGCCGGCCGGTCTCGCGGACCGCGTGCTCGAGGAGGTCGCGATCCGTCGCGGGTTCCTGAGCGCGGTGCAGCGGAAGGGTGTGTCGCGTGGGCGTCTGGCGCTCGCGGCGATGGTCATTGTGTCGTTTGCCGGCGTGATGGTGGGGTACCGCGTCGCGCCGTCGCTGCTTCGGCTCAAGGCCGAGCCGGCGCCGCTCACGGCGTTGGACGACAGCGTCAGCGGCGATGCGATCCCGGGCGTGCTGACCGCTGCCGAGAGTCTGGCGGACGACATCAAGCGGTCCGCGCAGCCCTTCGTGGCCGCGATTGGCGGCAACGGGGTTGAAACCTTCGCGCTCGTCGAGGAGCGGACGCCCAACGTCCCTGACCGGTTGCCGGCGGCGATCGAATGGCGGACGGCCGACGCGGTGTCTCCGCAGGAGGCGGCGCTGTATCTGCGAGATCCGGCCGCGCGGTTCGCGGCGTCGTCGAGTGTCGGGAGCCTGGCGGGCGGCGTAAACGGCTATTCGGAAGCGTTTGCCGCGTCGTCGCTGGTGCCCGAGAGCACCGAGGCGATGTTCGGTGCCCCGCGGTTCCGCCGCGGCGTGATGGCGGGCGACACGGTGATGCGTGTGAGCCTGCCGGCGGCGCGGACGGCGTCGTGGGTGCGCGTGCCCGCTGATGCGTCGGCCGACACCCGATCTGAATCAGAGGACGGCGGGCGGTGACACGCGGCTGGTTCGTGCCGCTGCTGCGTCTCGCGATGCTGGTGCTGCTGGGCTCGCCGGTGCCGATGGTCTCGGCCGCGATGGTCGAGGGGCCCGAGGACGCGCCGGTGGTGCTCGAGCTGCACCGCACGGAACGGATCGCTGAATCGGAGATGATCCGCGATGCGGCGGGGCTGATCGTCGGGCGCGAGTCGGTCGATGATCTCGATGCCGCGTGGCGAGGGCTGCTGCGGCAACTCCGCGTTGAGGATGCATGGCAGCAGGGGCAGCTTCTTGCCGGCCCGCTCACCATCGCGGTCGATCGGTTCAAACTTAAGAACGGCGAGACTGCCTGGACGTGGACGGCGATCGCGCCGATCGCGCGGCCGCTTGAGGCTCGCGTGCGTTCGGGGCTTGGCGGCAAGCTGCGGGGCACCGTGCACGGCCGTGCGAAGTTCGCGCTCGAGGACGGTCGGTACCAGGCGGCGACGCTCCGGGCCTCCGACGGCTCGGCGGTGCTTGTGCTCGCGCCGACGCGGCACGGCGCGAAGAGCGACGCGGCGTTCGCGGCGTCGGTGCTGTGGGCGGCGGACCGCGAGCGGTTCGGGCAGGTCTCGGACATCGCGCGGGTGGACGCGACCCTGCGGCTGCCGCGGGGTGTCGTTGAACTTCGGGCGTCGGACACCGGCGGTCGGCTCGAGACGGTCTTTGAAGCACCGGCGGAAACACTCGGCTTGGTGCGCGCGGCGCAGCGTACGTGGAGCGAGGGTGACGCCGAGCGGCTGATCGGCGATGAATCAGATGGGCTGGCGTTCGTCGGGTCGGCCGCGGCGCTGGACGCGATCCTGCGGCTGCCGGGGCTTTTGAACTGGGCGTCGCCCGTGCCGGAATCGCTCGAGCTCTCGGGCATGGACCTGCCCGCGGGGCGGCTCTTCGGGTCGGTCTCGTGCGATCCGCGCGTGGGCGGCGACGAGCACACCGTCATTCAGGCGTGCGTGGAATCGAAGTCTTCGGCGGACTCTGCGATGTCGGTGGTGCTCGCGATGCTCGGCTCGACGGGCGACGCGAGCCGGCTGCGCGGGCGGTTCCCTCACGCCCGGCGGCACGAGCGGATCACGATGACGGCGGGCACGGTCGCGGGGTCGCTCTTTGGCTCAGCGGCGGACGTGCGTTGGGGGCCCTGGGAGAACGGGCCCGAGCCGGCGGCGCTGCTCGATGACGGCTCGAGCTGGTGGGCGGCCTCGATCAACGCGGGGACCGCGGAATTGCGGGGGCTGTTCGAGCCGGTCCGCCGGGCTCGGGTCGCGGCGTTTGTGCGGACGTCGCTCGTTGCGGAGGACATCGAGCCAACGCGGCGGGTGATCACGCGGGGTGTGCTTCGGCCCGGGCTCTTGCCCGCGTCGCTGGTCGAGGCGCTCGGTGGGGCGTGGGGGATCGGCGAGCTTGGCGGGACGGTCTCGTGGGATGTCCGCGTCGATCGAGCGGGTGTGGTGAGGGCGGAGCTGGTGTACGGCGGAGAAGCGCCCGAAACGACGTCAGAAGCGGTGGTTCCGACGCCTCGGTACGCGGCGGGTCCCTAACGTCTCCGGCGAGGCCGCGCCTGCCGCGGGGCCCGCTGGGGCTCTGTGATGACGACGAACGACGAGGCGGCGGCGGTCAACCTGCGGAACGTGGCGATCATCGCCCACGTGGACCACGGCAAGACGACGCTGGTGGACAACCTGCTCAAGCAGTCGGGCAACTTCCGCTCGGGCGAGCTCGAGAAGCTCCAGGGCGGTCAGCACGATCTGATCATGGACTCGAACCCGCTCGAGCGGGAGCGCGGGATCACGATCCTTTCGAAGAACTGCGCGGTGAACTACGCGGCCGAGGATGGGCACGTCTACCGCGTGAACATCATCGACACGCCGGGTCACGCCGACTTCGGGGGCGAGGTCGAGCGGGTGCTGCGGCTCGCGGACGGGTGCCTGCTGGTCGTCGATGCGTTCGAGGGTCCGATGCCCCAGACGAAGTTCGTGCTGGGCAAGGCGCTCGAGGCGGGGCTCCGCCCGTGTCTTGTCGTGAACAAGTGCGACCGGCCCGACGCCGAGCCGGACCGCGTGATGGATCAGGTGTTCGATCTGTTGGTGTCGCTCGGCGCGGACGACGAGACGCTGGACGTCCCGGTGGCGTTCGCCTCGGCGAAGAACGGCTGGGCGGTCGATTCGCTCGACGGCGTGGACATGTCGGTCCTGCCCGAGACGGGCGACCTGCAGGCGATCTTCGAGCTGATCATCAAGCATGTGCCGCACCCGGAGGCGTACCCGGAGAAGCCGCTGCAGATGCTGGTGACGTCGCTCGATTTCTCGGAGTACGTCGGGCGGATCGGCATCGGGCGTGTATTTAGCGGGACGATCATGAACGGGCAACCCGTGATGCTCGTGAAGGAGAACCCCGACGGCACGATGAAGAAGAAGAAGGCGAAGATCGGCGGCCTGCTCGGGTTCGCGGGTCTCGGCCGGCGCGACGCCGACAAGATCGAGGCGGGCGATCTGTGCGCGGTGACGGGCGTCGAGGACATCGATATCGGCGACACGATCGCTGACCCGGATCACCCAGAGCCGCTCGAGGGCGTGACGGTCGATGAGCCGACGATCTCGATGCTGTTCCGGATCAACGATTCGCCGTTTGCGGGTCAGGAGGGCGAGTTTGTCACGTCGCGGCAGATCCGCTCGCGCCTGGACAAGGAGCTGCAGCACAACGTGGCGCTGCGGGTCGAGCCGGGCATGGGGACGGACGAGTTCATCGTGTCGGGCCGCGGCATCCTGCACCTGGGCATCCTGATCGAGACGATGCGTCGCGAGGGCTTCGAGCTCGCGATCGGCAAGCCCATCGTGATCGAGCGCGAGATCAACGGCGTGATCCACGAGCCGATCGAGGAGCTGGTGATCGACTGCCCGAACGAGTCGGTGGGCGCGGTGATGCAGCTTGTCGGCGAGCGCAAGGGCGAGATGAAGAAGATGGAGGAGCGCGGGTCGGACGTCTCGCACCTAGTCTTCGAGATCTCGTCGCGGGCGTTGATCGGTCTGCGCGGCCGCGTGCTGACGGCGTCGCAGGGCGAGGCGATCATGCACCACACGTTCGAGCGCTTCGAGCCCAAGAGCGGCGAGGTGCCGAGCCGGCACGCGGGCGTGATGGTCGCGACCGAGTCGGGTCAGGCGACCGCGTACGCGGCCGAGGGGCTGCACGACCGGGGCGTTTTGATGGTGAAGCCGGGCGACGCGGTGTACGCGGGTCAGATCGTGGGCGAGCACAACCGGCCGAACGACATCACGGTGAACGTGGTGAAGACGAAGAAGCTCGACAACATCCGCAGCGCAAACAAGGAAGCGTTCGTGACGCTCAAGCAGCCCAAGCAGCTGAGCCTCGAGCAGTGCATCGAGTACATCGACGACGATGAGCTGATCGAGATCACGCCCACGACGGTGCGGATGCGGAAGAAGGTCCTGGATGAGGGCCTGCGTCGGCGGGCGGAGCGGCAGGCGAAAGATAAGGCTTCGTTGGGGGGGTGATGGACGACACCTCGCCGCATGCCTTCGAAGGGGCGCGGTTCTGGTTCATTGCCTTCGGCGTCTCCTGGCTGATCATCCCGGGCCTGGCGCTTCTATCGCTTGTGGATCTCGCAGGTCTACTGCCGGCGACTGCATTGGGCGTCGTTGAGGTTGTTCAAGGATCACTTCCGTTCGTGGCGGTGGCGCTCATCGGCACGACGCACTATCAGGCAAGCCGTCGTCTGCCTCGCGGTGTGGGCGCGAAGGGGCTCCAGAGTCTCTGGGTTGCGATGACGAACGTGGCGGCGTTCCCGGTCTACGGCCCCGAGCTGCGTCAGCGGTTCAAAGGGCCGCTGCCTGTGGATCCGTTTCGCGCGGAGTATTTCTACAAGCTTTACGGTCGGGTTCTCGCGACGGGCGCGCTTCTCTTTGTGCTCGCACTCTCCGGGCACACGCTGACCGGGGCTCCCGACGGCGGCTCGTTCGCGCTTGGTGCAGTACTTGTTCTGATCTCCGGCCTCATTGCTCTCGCTCGGTTGACGCGCCTTGTTCGTCTTCGCCTGGGGCACGATCCCAATAACTTCAGCGGGGAGATGCTGTTTCTTTTCATCGTTCCGTTCGGGCCGATCTTGGTGTGGCTCGAGCTGCGGCGTCACCTCGCACGGCGCGACAAGTACGGCACGATCAATCGAGACGAAGTTGATCGATGCCCGACCTGCGGGTACGACGTTTCGGACGGCTGTGATGTGTGTGCAGAGTGCGGCTTCGATCTGACGGTCTTCAGCAACGCCGCCGAGCCGGCGGCGTGATCACGCCGCCCGCCGGAACGTCAGCAGCACCAACTCGCAGTCTGCGCCGATGTACTCGGTCTGGCGTCCGTCGGCGAGCGGGTCAGCGGCGCCGTCGCGGAGCGCGACGCGGACGGCGGGCTTGGCGGTGTTGAAGCCGCCCGGCATGCGGGCACGCTCGACCTCGGTCAGGCCCGCGCGGGTGAACGCGGCGGCGAGCTCGTCCTCGGAGCAGCCGAAGCAGTCGTAGACGCCCGTGCCCTGCTCGTCGTGATGGATTGTCCACTCGACGACGGCGACGCCGCCGGGGCGGAGCGTCGCGGCCCACGCGGCGGCGAGCTTGTCGATGTCATAGGTGTGGTCCCACGAGTTGGAGTAGATGAAGTCGGCGCGGCCGTTCCAGGCGGGGTTCTCGTCGTGGAAGTCCCACTGGACCATGTCGCGGACGGACTCGGCGGTGGGGCTGATGTCGGTGCCGAGGATCTCGGTGTCGCCGCCGAACTCGAATCTCAGTAGGCGGACCTCCTGGCCGTTGCGGGCACCGTGGCAGAGGCCGAACGCGGGCGGGCCGGCGTGGCGGCGGACCAGCTGGGCGACGACCGCCATCTCGCGGGGGCAGGCCCAGACGCGGTGGAACTTGCGCTCGTTCGCCTCGATCTGAAGGTCGCGGTAGGACTGGTAGTCGGCGGTCGCGTTCTGCTTCATGTTCGGGGTATCGACGCGGATCAGGGGACGGGCGCGAAAGTCCGGTCATGGGTCCGGCTTGCTGCGGGGTGATGCGCAAAAGCGGCTACATTCGGGCGATGGCCCGGCTCGGCGGCGTGTACGCCCGGAACAGGTACTGGCTGCTTCCCTCGCTCGTGATGATCGGGCTGGGGCTGGTGCGTCTGCTCGATAACGACTTCGAGGTGGACACCGGGCTCTACGCGGGTGTGGCATGGGAGATGGTGCGGACGGGCGACTGGTGGACGCCTATGGCGGGCGATCTGGCGTACTTCAACAAGCCGCCGCTGGTGCTGTGGATCCACGCGGTGTTCATGGCGGCGCTGTCGCCCGTGTTCGCGGGGACGCCGCCCCTGTGGGTGATCAAGATTCCGGTGGTGTTGCAGGGGGCGTTCGCGGTCGGGGCGTCGGCGTGTGCGGCTCGGCAACTCGCGGGCGCGAAGGTCGGGCTGCTCGCGGGGCTGATGCTCGCGCTGTCGTTCCCGTTCGCGGTGCACCTCGACCGCGCAATCATGGACTACGCGGTGGTCGGGTTCATGATGATGGCCGTCGCGTGGGTTGCGGAGGGCGAGCGGAAAGGGCTGGCGTGGAAGCTCGTCGGCAGCGGCGTGTGGATCGGGCTGGCGCTGTTGTGCAAACCGTTCTTTGCGTTGCTCGGCGTGCCGATGCTGGCGGTGTGGCTCGGGCTGCAGAAAAAGTGGGGCGCGATCGGGTGGCTGGCGCTGAGCGTGCCGGTCGCGGTCGTCGTCGCGGCGCCGTGGCATGTGTCGATGGTCGTGATGCACGGCGACGAGTTCACGTCGCAGTATTTCGGTCGCGAGACGCTCGCGCGGGCGCAGGGCGCGGAGGGCTTTGCGCGGGATCCGTGGTGGAGCTATCTGCTCTATATAGGTCGCGAGTTCGTGCCGTGGAACGTGCTGCTGGTGCTGGGTGCCGTGACGGCGTGCGTGAGACCGCTTGGTCGGTCGTCGCGGGCGGTGCTGTTCGCGGCGGTGTGGTGCGGGGCGTGGCTTGTGCTGCTGGCGTTCTTCAGCGACAAGCGGCCGCGGTACATGCTGCACGTCTACCCGGCGCTCGCGTTGGTCGCGGGGCTCTGGGTCGCGCGGTGGGCGCCGTCCGGGATCCGGGGGCCGGGGACGCGGCGGTTGGTGTGGCTGCCGCGGGCGGCGGTGGCGCTTGGGGTCGTCGCGTTGTTTGTGCCCGTGCTGCCGCGCGGTGAGCGGGACGCGCGGTTTGTTCGGATCGGCGAGGTTGTCCGCGGGATGCCGGAAGGTGTCGAGCTGTGGAACGGCACGATCATGCCGGACCGAGCGGGGTCGATCGCGCTCACGATCGGCGAATGGCCCCGAGGGTTCGCTGATTACTCGTACGCCCACGGCGGCCGCGAGCCTCCGGCGGGGTCGTGGGTGCTGTGGCATGTGGATCAGCTCAAGCGGCTTCGGATCGGGACGCGGCACCGGGCGATCGTCGAGGTGATCGAGGATTACGCGGTTGTTCGGTGGGAGGACGGGTTCTGGGACCGGCTCCGGGAATCCCGCGGCGGCAGACTTCGGTTCGGATCCTGTCTATCGTTTGGGCCCGCTGCGGGACGGGCCCGAAGCCGACCGGCCTGGTCGCCCCGACCCGCGTGGATGCGAAGGAGCGTCTGGTATGTACGCCATTATCGAAGAATCGGGCGGTCAGCGGAAGGTCACCGAGGGCGAAGAGATCCTGATCGACCTGCACGCGGGCGGCGAGGCCGAGGCGGGCTCGTCGATCACGTTCGACAAGGTCTTGGTTGTCGGCGACAACACCGATTCAAGCAAGAGCCAGATCGGCGCCCCGTACGTCAACGGCGCGAGCGTGACCGCGGAGGTCGTCGAGGGCGACTTCAAGGGCGAGAAGCTCCACATCTACAAGTTCAAGCCCAAGAAGGGCTACAAGCGGAAGACCGGTCACCGCCAGCGGTACACGCGGGTGAAGATCACCGGCATCAGCGCCTGATCGAAATCTGAGATTGCTCGCTTGAACAGGCGGCGTCTCCGGTAGGCTTGCCGCCCGGGAGGTGTCTCATGCGCGTATGGATTGCTGTTCTCGCCATCATCTTCGGTGGCTCGCTGGGCTGGGCTCAGGATGATGCGTCGGTGCCGGAAGCCGCGGAGGTTGTCGCGCCTGATGCGGCGTCGCTGCCCCGCGATATCGATGTCGATGTCCTCGAAGCGGAGCTCCGCCCGCTGCGCGCAGAGCAGATCAAGCCGCTCGCAGAGGCGTGGCTCGGGAGGCTTCAAGAGGCGGTGCTCGGCTCATCGCGGCTCCGCGTGGACGAGGCGCCGTCGGATCTGAGGACGGAAGCGATCGCGGAGAAGGACGCGATCCTCGAGCGGTTCCGCGTGGTCGTCGATGCGTACAAAGCCAAGGGCGGCGACGCGGCCGAGTACGAGGCGTTTGCGACCGCGGTCTCGGATGTCGAGATCGGCATCTTCGATGTCGGCGCCATCTACAACTACGCGAAGGGCTGGGTCGTCAAGCCCGAGGGCGGGATCGCGTTCGGTCTCGCGATCGTGCGTTTCATCGTCATCCTGATCGTGTTCTTCATCGTGAGCCGAGCGGTCGGGTTCGCGGTGAACGCGGCGGTCAAGCGGACCAAGGGCGCGTCGGAGCTGCTCCGCGATTTCCTCTCGACGACCTCGCGCCGCGTCATCATGGTGATCGGCATCGTCGTGGCGGTCGGCGAGCTCGGTGTGAACGTCGGGCCGCTCGTGGCCGCGATCGGTGCGGCCGGTCTTGTGGTCGGTTTCGCGCTGCAGGGGACGCTCAGCAACTTCGCCTCGGGCATCATGATCCTGATCTACAAGCCGTTCGATATCGGGAACGTCGTGGACGCGGGCGGCGTGTCGGGCGAGGTCCTCGCGATGAATCTGGTCTCGACGAAGATCAAGACCTTCGACAACAAGCTCATGATCGTGCCGAACAACGCAATCTGGGGCAGCGTGATCACGAACGTGACGGGCCAGGCGACGCGGCGTGTCGATCTCACCTTCGGGATCAGCTACAAGGCGGATATGGCGAAGGCGGAGGAGATCCTGCGCGAGGTCGTGAGCTCGCACGAGAAGACGCTCGACGACCCCGCGCCGACGATCAAGGTGCACACGCTGGGCGACAACTCCGTGAACTTCATCTGCCGTCCGTGGTCGAAGACGTCGGACTACTGGGATGTGTATTGGGACATCACGCGGAAGGTTAAGGAACGCTTCGACGAGGCGGGCATCGGGATCCCGTTCCCGCAGCGCGATATGCACATCCCGGATTCGGTTCGCGTTGTCCTCGACGGGGGGAATGGTTGATGCCGACCGGTACGGTCCCGACGACGGACGCCGGGGTGGCGGCGATGATCGATCACGCGCTGCTCAAGCCCGCAACTGCGGTCAGTGACATCGACGCGGGCTGCGATTTGGCGCTGAAGCTCGGGACGGCAAGCGTGTGCGTGATGACATGCTGGGTCGAGCGTGTCGCGAAGCGGCTCGGCGACGGCCCGGTGAAGACGTGCACCGTCATCGGCTTCCCACACGGCGTGAACACGCCCGAAACCAAGCGGTTTGAGTCCGAGCGGGCGATCGCGGAGGGCGCGACCGAGCTCGACATGGTCGTGAACCGCTCGCTCGTGAAGTCCGAGGACTGGGACGGCGTTCGGCGGGATCTGCTCTCGGTCATCGAGCCCGCGAAGGTAGCGGGTGCGCTCACGAAGATCATTTTCGAGAACGCCGAGTTGACCGATGCGGAGAAGATCAAGCTGTGCGAGCTGTCGGCCGAGTGCGGCGCGGACTGGGTCAAGACCAGCACGGGCTTCGCGTCATCGGGCGCGACCGAGGACGACATCGCGCTGATGCGCAGGCACTCGCCGGACTCGATGCAGCTCAAGGCGTCGGGCGGGATCCGGACGCTCGATCAACTGCTGCGGTTCGCGGAACTCGGGTGCTCGCGGATCGGGGCGAGCGGGAGCGCGGGTCTCATTGACGCGGCTCGCGAGCGGTTCGGCTGAGCGTTGTTTCACCACCGGAGCGGCACGCGCTCCCACCTGCCGGTCGAAGCCGCGGGTTTGCCGTCCTCTGTGCCGCTCGCGAACCAGAGGTGGTCGCTCGCAGGATCGCAGGCGGCGGAATAGATCGTCCGCAGGTACGTCGGCGTGCGCATCTCGACGCCGTCTGAGGCGAGCAACTCGACGAGATCGTCCGGGCCGTGCTCGGGCGGGTGATCGTTGAGCGATCGCCGCAGCGCGCAGTAGCGGGCGACCGTCGAGCCCGCGCGGGCCTTGGACTCGCGGGCATCATCGATGATCTTCTCTTGCGGGTGGTTCGTGGCGAACATGGGGTGCTTCGGGTCGAAGTCGAACCGCTTGTGGTCCGACTTCGTGCACTCGAAGACCGCGCCCTCGCCCGCTTTGCCGTCCACGGCGATCGCGATGACGCCGCGGTCGCGGCCGGTCGATTCGATGAAGCGCTCGAGATCGTCAAGCGACGCGGACTGCTCGAGTGCTTCACGGGCCCAGAAGAGCCACGAGATGCAGGTGCGGTCGCGCGGCGGGTCGTCCATCGCGAGCAGCGTGTGCAGGTGGAGCCAGAGCTGTTCGGCGTTGATGCCCGTATCGAGTTCGATGTCGCCCCGGATGCCGACGGCGGTCACCGGGATGCGGTTGGGCACGGCGTGCGTGACGGCGGCGGTCCCGCGCATGAGCGTGGCGCTGAGCCAGTCGCAGTTGCGGGCGACCCAGGTCGCGTCGTCGAGCGTCGTGATCACGCCCGAGCAGAGCGGGCCGGTGATCGCCTCGGTGGTGCGTGTCGCGTGGGCGATATCGGCGTAGAGAAACTCGGTGACCTGCTGCAGCGGCACGCGGGCACCGGATGCCATGCCGTCGATCTCCTCCTGGAAATTCGCCGGCAGCGTGCCGAGCCAGCGCCGCGCCTGCTCGGCGAGGTCGCCGCGCTCGAAGCGGTTGCTCTGCGCGAGCCGACCGAGGTAGGCCTCGTGGAACGCGGGCTGAAAGAGGTGCGGGATGAGCGTGCCGTAGCGGTAGCCGGCATCGGCGGGCGGTCCCGGGAGGTGATCGCGGGGGAGGGGCACGGGCGATGGTTGGCGCGTCAGCCGTCTGATCGCGCGAACGTCCCACGCTCGCGGTCCTTCGCGACGCCCGGGAACCTGAGCGCCTTGCCGTGCGCGACGCACCAAACGCCGGGTTCGAGCACGCCCGTCGCGAACAGCGCCTCGTTGAGGTTCTGGAGGGCGTCGGAGCGTTGCATCTCGAAGGGGCGCATCGCGCCGGTCAGGATGACCGGGATGCGGACATTCGGGAGCTCGGCCGCGAGCAGGTCGCCCGTGTCGCAGAGGGTGTCGGTGCCGTGCAGGATGACGATGCCGTCGATCCCGTCCGTGCCGCTTTCCTCGGGGCCGTCGAAATCGTCGATGTCCGCGAGCAGGCGGACCATCTCGGTGATCTTCTGGCGGTCCGAGTCGGTGAGGTGCAGCGAGTCCTTCTGGAACAGCTGCACCGTGTTGACGGCGACATCGTCCAGCCGCAGCTGGGCGAGCATGTGGTGGACGATCGAGTGGCGGTTGTCGAGCGCACCGGTGCGCTCGTCGTAGGTTTTCTCGATCGTGCCGCCGGTAGAGATGAGGGTGACGTGGCGCATGGGGGCACTCGGCATTGGGCATGAGGTATTCGGGCTGAAGCCAGCTTGACAACAAAGCCTAGTGACGAACGCCGAGCGCCGATTGCCTCGCTTAGAACCCGTTCTCGACCGTCACCTCGTCGAGCGAGAGCTGGCCCGGCTTAGGCCAGGCGTTCTTCGTGCCTTTGCCGATCGCGATCATCGGGCCGATGCAGTGGTCGGCGGGCAGCTTGACGAGCTCGGCGACCTTCTCGTGGTCGAAACCGATCATCGGGCAGGACTCGTAGCCCATCGCCTTGGCGGCGAGCATGATGGTCTGCATCGCCATGCCGATCGAGCGCTGGGCCTCGTCGCGCTGGAGCTGCTCCTTGCCCTCGTGGAAGGGGCCCATCCAGTTGACGAGCAGCTCGGCGACGTCCTTCGGTGCGTTCTTCCAGTACCGGTCAGGGTTCTTCTGCCACGCCTTCATGTCGGCGGTCATCAGGATGAGCAGCGAGGCGTCGGTCATCTGCGCCTGGTCGTTGCCGTGCTCGGTGCGGATCTTCTCACGCAGGGCCGGGTCCTTGATGAGGACGAAGCGCCAGTGCTGGATGTTGAAGCTGGTCGGCGACTGAATGGCGGCCTCGAGGAGCCTGGTGATCTCCTCGTCGGTCATGGTGTGACCGGTGTCGTAGTGCTTGATGCTGCGGCGTCCGTAGATCGCGTCGAACGTGTCCATCGGGTGCTGCTCCTGTATTCGTGACGGTGCACGCGCCAAACCGACCGCTGGCGGTGCTCATTCCTGTTCCGACAGGTAATCATATCGACTTGTCGGGAGTTGGTCACCGAGGGGATCCCGGCGCGTCAGTTCGGGTGGTCGTCGGCGACGAGATCATCGGCGGCAAGCTCCACCCGCGAGATCGTCTCGTGAAGCGACCCCCGGTACCGGCGCCGCTGGGCCTCCTGCGAGGGATCACGGAAGCTCTTGGCGGCGGTGAACTCGCCCGCGTGCGGCCGCTGGCCGGTCAGCTCGGCGAGGTTCGCCGCGGCGTTCTTGAGGCCCTCGATGATGTAGTCGCTGGTCGCGACGTGCTTGGCTTCCTTGATCTGCGCGAGCCCCGCGAGGCTCTTCATCGCCCGGTTGAGCCGCTTGTCGTGCTCCATGAGCCGCGGCTGCAGGCGAAGCGTGTCGCTCGCGCGGATGCCGAGGTTTACGAAGAGCTCCTCAGTGAACGGAGGCAGCGGGTCGCTCTCACCCGCGACGGCGAGCAGCGCGATCAGCTCGTCGAGGTGGAACTCGCGGCGGCCGCCCTGCCAGACCCAGAAGGCGTGATCGACGTCGTGGAGCATCCGCCACGCCATCTGCTGGACCTGCTCGTTGAGGCGGCGGCGCTCCATCATCCAGTCGATCACGGCGACCGTGACCGCGATGCCGACGAGCTCGGCCCCGAGGTTGCCGAGCAGGCCGATCGTCTCCTCCTGCCAGCTGCCCTCGCCGACGACGCGGACGATGATCGCCGCGGCGATCAGCGCGAACGCGATGACGGCGAACAGGATGGCAAGCAGAAATCGTGTGTGCATCGCAGGCTGAACCCCTCAGCGGCCCCTTTCGTCCCGGGCACCCCGCTCGCGCGGCGGCCCAGATCCCTCCGCCAGAGCGTACCGGGGATCCCGGCCGGCGGCCATGGCCTCCGAAGGTCACCGCCGGCGAGTCCGAGTAAGGTGGGAATCCACAGGAGACCCTCATGCCCGGAGTCGTCCGACGGAATCTCTTGAGAGCTTGCTGCGCGGGCCTCGCCAGCCTCGGGCTCGCGTCGTGCGCCCCGACCCACGATTGGGATTACACCGGAGACGCCGGCCCGACGCACTGGGGCGAGCTGGACCGGGCGTTCGTCCTAGCTGAGCGGGGCGGGAGCCAGTCGCCGGTCAACATCCTCACCGCAGACGTGATCCGCGCGGAGCTGCCGAGGCTGTCTGTCCGGTACGGCACAGACCAGCTCCGGCTCGTGAACAACGGGCACACCGTCAAGATCGAGGTCGGGCCGGGCCACATGCTCTCGGACGGCGCGCGGAACTACGAGCTTGCGCAGTTCCACTTCCACGCCCCGAGCGAGCACACGATCGACAGCCGTCATGCGCAGGCGGAGTTCCATTTCGTTCATGCCGCGCCCGACGGGCATCTCGCGGTGCTCGCGGTGTTGATCGAGCGGGGCCCGGCGGCGACGGGGTATCAGCCGATCCTCGACGCCCTACCGACCCAGCCCGGCCCGCGGCAGGCACCACGCGGCGCGAACCTCGCCCTGCGCACGCTGTTGCCCGCGGGTCTCGACGTCTGGGCCTATGACGGCTCATTGACCACGCCGCCCGCGACCGAGGGCGTGCGCTGGTTCGTGCTCCGCGAGCCGGTGATGATGTCGGACGAGCAGATCGACCGGCTGCGGTCCGCGTACGACGGGAACAACCGCCCCGTCCAGCCGCTGCACGCGCGGTGGGTGCTGGGATCGGGCGCTAATTGAGCTCGCGCGCCGCCGAGTCGTCGTCCAGTCCGGCCTTTCGTGCGGCTTCTTCCGCCGCCTCCGGGTGCTCCAGCCTCCCCAACTCGTACGTATCGGCCGACTCCGGTGCCGGGACGTGCGACTGCCAGCAGGTCGGGTCGGTGCCGAGCTCGTAGCCGAAATCGGCGAGCTTGTTCATCGTCGCGGTCTCGAACATGTCGCCGCCGCCCTCGGGGGCGACGCCGTCGGGGATCGCGACGAACCGGAACTGGATCTCCAGCCCCGCCTTGTGCGTCGAGAGCTCGCTGAACATCTGCATGTCGCGCAGCGCGATCACGTTCGATGTCTTGATCGCGATGTTCAGGCTCCGCGTCAGCGCCGAGTACCACCGCGGCTGCATCACCTCGGGATCGGGGCTCAGCGTGTTGTTCACGATCACCCATACTCTGATCGGCGGCAACGCCTGGCCCGATGAGAGCAGTTTCGAGACGGGGCTGTCCTGGTCGTTCACGAACCGCCGAGCGCCGGGCAGGAACGCCTGCATCGTGACGCCGCCGTCCACATAGAGCTGCCCGTCGATCTCAGTGGGGGGGAACACGCCCGGGATCGCGATCGAGGCGTGCAGGATCCTCGACATCGACGCGATGCACTCGGCCTGCGACTTGTAATCCAGGCTGCACTCCGCCGCCATCCGCGTCAGGTCCCAGACCCGCATCAGCCCCATGTCGGCGTTGGTCGTGCCGATCAGAAGCTTGCGCCCTTCGGCCTCGCCCTCGGCGAGCTGGCCCACGAAACGCTCGTTGAAGCAGTGGTCCACAAACCCGCGCAGGCCCGTGTTATCGAAGAGCGAGTCCGACCGCATGATCAGCGCCCGCGAGAGACGCCGCTTCGCCCAGTCGGGCGAGGGCTCGCGGTAGAGCCGATCGATCGTCTCGTACGACTCCTCGCGGCCCGCGAACGCGTAGGGCGCGATCATCGAGCCCGTCGAGACGCCCGTGACGCAGTCGAAGACTGGCCGGGCCAGATCGCCCGAGACCTCGCCCCAGCCCTTGAGGAAGCCCGCGCCGAACGCCCCGCGGTCGCCGCCGCCCGAGAGGATGAGCAGGTCGATCGAGCCGTCACGGCCGAGCACGCCGCCCTCGACCCGGTTGTACCGGACGCACCGCTCGAAGAACGAGGCCTCGAACAACTCCCGGTCGCGCGCGACGTCCGCGAGAAACCCCGCCCGGGCGGCCATCAGCTCGGTTCTCGATTCTTCCCGTCTCAGACTCGCCATCGCGCGGACTCCAGAGGACGCAGGAGCGTAGCGGACCGCGATTCCAGAGGTTGCAGCCCCCGATCCCGAAGGTGGCACAGGCGTCCCGCCTGTGGGGCAGCACCCCCCCCCAGCAGGAGACCCAGCTCCCGCGCTACCGATGTCGCTGTCACACCGGGGGGACGCCTGGGCCACCTTCGGGATCGGGGGCTGCAACCTCTGGAATCGCGGTCCGCTACGCTCCTGCGTCCTCTGGAGTCCGCGCGATG
>JBCDKU010000049.1:0-19557 GCA_038746265.1 Planctomycetota bacterium | reverse complement strand
CACCGCCTCGACGAACGCGAGCCGCATCGTCTGCAGCCGGAATAACGGCAAACCCAGTATCCGCTCCAAACCCTCGCGCACCTCTTCGCTCAGGAACTCAATCACATCCCTCCCCTCGCGCCGGCGGATCAACGAACACCGACCGATCCAGAAGTGCGCGCGCCGCCGGTGAACCGTCCCGACGCGCCAGGGCGTGCGGGTGGGGCCAGCACCGCCGCCCCACCCACACGACCCGCGCAGCGGACGCTCTCTCCTCCGCCGACCTCTCGCTCTCCCCGGAACGCACGCGCCCGCCCACCACAGCGGGCCCGCCGCCGTCCAGATCTCCAACTGCATCTCTGGCTGCATCTCTGGCTGCATCTCTGGCTGCATCTCTGGCTGCATCTCCAACCAGAATCGCCCGCCACGCCAACCCGATCAGCACCGCCAAGGGCGGGAACCACCGCCCCCGCCGAACACCCCGTCCACGTGACCGGTCCCCATCCCGGTCCGGTACGCCATCAAACCATTCGTGAATCGCACCCACCGCAAGCGGAACCCGGCCGCCCTCATCCGGTTCAAGAACCCGGCCAACCAACCGGCCAACCAACCGGGTTGAGTCGCTCATCGTCTCGGCTTCCCGATCCTCGATGATGGCCCGGGCCCGAGCGATCGCAGCCGATCGGCCGGCATCAGATTCGTGTCCTGATCGGATCTCAGAGCGATTCGATCGCATGATGTTAGGATATAAACCCGATCAGATTCCTGTCAAGACCACAGATCAGAAATTCGATCAGATCACCGCCCAACCGCGATTCCGGTACCTTGGACCCGCCCGATCCCGCTGCATTTGACAGCAATTGACAGCCCGCCGGGAAACCGGCGAGGACAGAAAGAAGGAACACGCGATGACTCGCCGCACGCTCGGCCGTTCGTTCGTCTCCGCCTCCGTGCTCGCCGCCCTCGCCGGCACCGCGATCGCCCAGGATGGGCCCGCCCGCCTGCTCCGCCAGCCCTCGGCCAGCGACCGCCACGTCGTCTTCGCGCACGCCAACGACATCTGGATCGCCGACCGCGACGGCGGCGAGGCCCGACGCCTCACCACCTTCGAGGGCGCCGAGTCCGACCCGCACCTCTCGCCCGACGGCAACCTCGTCGCCTTCACCGGCGAGTACGACGGCAACGTCGATGTCTACGTCGTCCCCGTCGAGGGCGGCTCGCCCGAACGCCTCACCTGGCACCCGGGCGGCGACTCCGCGACCGGCTGGACCCCCGACGGCCGCGTGATGTTCTCGTCAGGACGCGACCGCGCGCCGGTCCCCTACCCGCGGTTCTTCACGATGGGTCTCGACGACGTGATGCCAGAGCCGCTTCCGCTGCCCCGCGTCGCGAGCGGCAAGATCGATCCCGAGTCGGGCCTGTTCGCCTATCAGGAGACCCGCCTGGGTGACATCGAGTGGCGCAATTACCGGGGCGGCCAAGCCAAGCCCATCTGGGTCACCGACTTCGACGATCTCGAGATCACCAAGCTCCCCTGGAACGGCAGCGTCGATACCGACCCCGTCTGGATCGACGGCGACATCTACTTCCTCTCCGACCGCGACTACGCCGTCAACCTCTACAAGTACGACACCGACACCAAGGAGCTCGAGCAGCTCACCGAGCACACCGAGTTCGACGCCAAGAACATCGAAGCCGGCGGCGGCGTGCTGGTCTACGAGCTCGGCGGCTTCATCCACATGTACGACCCCGCCCGCGGCTACGACCAACGCCTCGACATCACCCTGCGCGGCGACTTCCCGACCGCCCGCCCCCGCTTCGTCGATGCCGGCAACCAGATCCGTGCCGGCGCGATCTCACCCACCGGCAAGCGCGGGCTCTTCCAGGCCCGCGGCGAGATCTTCACCGTCCCCGTCGAGGACGGCGACATCCGCAATCTCTCCCAGAGCCCCGGCTCGCGCGAGATCGCACCCGCGTGGGCCCCCAACGGCAAGGACATCGCCTACTTCAGCGATGCCTCGGGCGAGTACCAGCTCCACATCGCCAGCCAGGACGGCCTCGAAGAGCCCCGCGTCATCGAGATCCCGAACCCGACCTACTTCTACGACACCACTTGGTCGCCCGACAGCAGCAAGATCGCCTTCACCGACGAATCCCGCACGCTCTGGATTTGCGACGCCGAATCGGGCGAGCTCACCCGCGTCGATGGAGACAGCTACGCCGTCCCCGCGCGCACCGTTGACCCGGTCTGGTCCCCCGACTCGAAATGGATCGCGTACGCCAAGCGGCTCGACAGCCAGCTCCGCGCCGTGTTCGCGTACTCGCTCGAAGCCGGAGAATCCTTCCAGCTCACCGATGGATTGAGCGACGCGAGCGACCCCGCGTGGGACGCGAGCGGCAAGTACCTCTACTTCCTCGCCTCGACCAACACGGGCCTCACCGCCGGCTGGCTCGACATGACCTCCTACGACAAGTCCGTCACCCGCGGCGCCTACCTGATCGTGCTCGCGGACGACGAGCCCTCGCCGCTGCTCCCCAAGAGCGATGACGAAGAAGAGAAGGTCGAGACCAACGACGACACTGAGGACAAGGACAACGACAAGAAGGATGACGACAAGGACAAGGACAAGGACGACGGCGTCCGCATCGACATGAAGGGCATCGACCAGCGCGTCCTCGCCCTGCCCGTCCCGCAGCGCAACTACACCGACCTCAAGACCGGCGACGCCGGCAAGGTCTTCATGCTCGAGCAGTCCTACGACGTCGGTGCCCGCGGCCAGACACTGCACCGCTTCGACATGAACGAGCGTGAAGCGAGCGAGGTCATGTCCGGCATTGGCGGCTTCGAGGTCTCCCACGACGGCAAGAAGCTGCTCTACGCCGGGCTCGGCAACCGCTGGGGCATCATCGGCGCGGGCGGCAAGGAGTCGGTGGGCCAAGGCTCGCTCGCGACAAGCCGCATGCGCTTCCGCCTCGACCCAAAGGACGAATGGCAGCAGATCTACCGCGAGGCATGGCGCCTGCACCGCGACTTCTTCTACGTGGACAACCTCCACGGCGCGGACTGGGACGCTGTCTACGACCGCTATCTCCCGATCGTCGAGCACGTCAAGCACCGCTCCGACCTCACTCACCTCATCGATATTGTCGGCGGCGAGATCTCCGTTGGTCACTCCTTCACCCGCGGCGGCGACACCCCGAACGTCGACCGCGTCCAAATCGGCATGCTCGGCGCCGACTACGAGATCGACCGAGGGCGCTACCGCGTCACCAAGATCTACCGCGGCGAGAACTGGAACCCGAACCTCCGCGCCCCGCTCACCGTGCCGGGCGTCAACGTCGAGGAGGGCGACTTCATCCTCGCCGTGGACGGCGTCGAGCTCGACGACTCCATGAGCATCTACGAAGCCTTCGAGGGTCTCGCCAACCGCCAGGTCACGCTCACCGTCAACGACCGCCCTCGAATGCGCGGCGCACGCACCGTGCAGGTCACGCCCGTATCGAGCGAATTCGCGCTGAGGCAGCGCGAGTGGATGGAATCGAACCGCAAGACCGTGGACATCCTCTCGGGCGGCCGCCTCGCCTACGCCTGGCTGCCGAACACCGGGCAGGGCGGCTACACCAACTTCAACCGCTACTTCATCGGCCAGCAGGACCGCCGCGGCGCGATCGTCGATGAACGCTTCAACGGCGGCGGCTCGGCCGCGGACTACATGGTGGACATCATGAACCGCGACCTCACCGGGTTCTTCAACAACCCGATCGGCGACCGGACGATGTTCACCAACCCGCAGGTCGGCATCTTCGGCCCCAAGGTCCTCATCATCAACGAGGCAGCAAGCTCGGGCGGCGACCTCCTGCCCTACATGTTCAAGACGATGGAGATCGGCCCCCTTGTCGGCACCCGCACGTGGGGAGGGCTGATCGGCATCTGGGACTACCCGCCGCTCATCGACGGCGGCACGATCACCGTCCCCCGCGGCGGCTTCCTCGACGCCGACGGCGAGTGGCGCGTCGAGAACGAGGGCGTGGGCCCCGACATCTACATCGAGATGGAGCCCAAGGCCTACGCCGAGGGCCGCGACCCGCAGCTCGAAGCCGCGATCTACGAGGCGCTCCGCCTGCTCGAAGAGGGCGACTGGCCGACCATCCACACCGAACCCGAGGGCCCGATCCGCGCCGTGCGCCCGGGCGACCCAAAGCGCAAGGACGAGCCGAGCCGGCGGGGAGAGAAGTAACGCCTACTCACAACCGGTCGTAAACGCTTCGATAAACACGAACAGATCCGCGATGCTCAGCATCCCGCTGCCGTCAAAGTCAGCGAGCGGATCACCATCGACAAAGGCGTCGATGTACGCAAACAAGTCCGCGAGACCAACGGCCCCGAACGGCCGGGTGATATCCGCCCGCGTACACAGCGCCGACTCGTCAGGTGTGAAGTACACGTCGAGCGGCTCATCAAGCACCGACGAGAGCGCGAGCCGCTGACCGGAGACCCGCGCCGGCACGCCGAGCCCCGAGAGCGCCCCGTCGAGGTCGTCGTACGCGCCGTCTACGCGCTCACGCTCGTAGCTGTGCAGGATCGCGGGCGTGTTCACGAGCTCGATGCCCTCGAACGTGGGCCCGCCGTACCCCGGGATCGGGTCTTTCCACATGTAGATCGCCGCCGGCTCGACGTTCATGAACGTCACACTCCGGAGGTTCGGATGATTGCCGTAGCCCGTGGATTGAAAGTGCAGCCCGCCCGCAGGGTGCCGGCGGTTCCCGATGTTCTGCGGCTCACGGCCGAGCGTGTTGTCCGACCGCTGGTTGAACACCACGTCCTCGATGTTCGACCGGAACGCGATGAATCCGCCCGACGAATCGGTCAAGATCGCGTCACGCAGCGTGTGCCGATCGTCCTCGATCCACACACCGAGCACCGAGTTGCGGTACGTCTGGAAATCCTCGAACACCGCGTCGAAAGCCGCGTTGTAGTCGCCGATCATCAGCCCGTGACCGCGCGTCTTCGGGCCGTAGGTCGGGATGCCCGCGCCGCTGACGCCCGCGCGATAGTTCGAGTGCGACGCGTTCCCGCGGAACACGACCGTTTCCGTCTTCGACTGCTCCCGCTGCACGAGCCGCGACATGTCATAGCCCATCACCGCCGAATCGATGAAGAAGCCGATGCCCTCGACCGTGCCAGCGGACCGGTTGCCGATCATCGGATTGAAGGGGTTGCGGCCCCAGAAGCCCGACGGCCGATGCTCCGCCTGGTCCGACTCGGTATGGTCGTCGCGGAAGAACGCGAACTCGCCGCCGCCCCGGTCCTTCCGCTTGACAAGCATCGCGAGGTTCCGCTCGAACCGATTGCGGATCTCAAGCCCGTCCTCGCTGGTGACGTACGCGTGGTCCCACACATCGAACACGACGTTATCCGCGACGACCACGTCGTTGACACCGTGGATGACGATGCCGCGCTGCCCGCTGGAGTGGATCGAGCAATCACGGATCCAGTCACCCGCACGGCTCGGCGCCTCGATCATCCAGCCGCGTCCGCCGAACTGCACGTCGAGCGCCGGGTTGCGGTGCCAGTGCATCGGGTACCGCGCGGGCCGAGCAATCTGCCCGCCGCCCACGAACTCCACGCCCGAGACGTTCACCGGCCCCGAGTCCGGCATCACCATGCCGTGGAACCCCAGCTTGTCGTACGGGTCACTGGGCGCGTTGCCGATCACGATGGTGCGGCTCAGCAGCGCAACCTCCGCCCGCATGTCGATCGGCTTGCCCGCGTACGTAAACGCGTGCCCGAGATGATGATGCTCAAGCGGCGGCTCGAACGAGATCGCCAAACCATCGGCCGACACCGCCGTCACCGTCAGCCGCTCAGCCTCCCGCGCGTCTTCACCAGAGGGCGCAAGCGCGATCCGGTCGCCGATCTCCCAGCCGGTCGCTTCGGCCGTCCGCATCGACACCGAGCCGGGTTCCACGTCTCCGTCGATCTGCGTCCACGACGCCTTCGCCGAGGACGCACCGTGCAGCTGCAGCGAGCCGCCCGCGCGGACGCCCAGCACGCGGTACCCCATCATCGGCTGCGACGCCGGATCGCCGATCGGCTCCGTCAGCGTGATCGCGAGACGATGCTCGAAGGGATCAGCGGGCGTTCCCGCCTCGAAGAGCGCGCCGCCGCCCGACACCATCACACGTGACGCGACGAGTTCGATGTCCTCGTCATCCTCAAACCGAAGAACGCCATGGACGACCAGCTCGCCAACCTCGGCCGCCCCGATATCGAACACCACGTTCTCACCCGCCGGGATCGTCACGTCAGAACCCGGCGCGAGACCGCCGTACGCCTCGGACCACAGCAAAGGCTGCGCAGCCGCGCCGAGTACAGGGCTCGAAACAACGAGCGCACCGATCGCGCCCGCAACGACTCCGTTCCGCATGGTCATCGCAGATCTCCCCGTTCGCCGTGTGCCCAGCCGGAACAACTAGGCACTTTACCGATACGGTAATCACCGGCGGCCACGGCGCGCTGCGAAAAAGCACGAGTTGATCAGGATTTCATCAGATCGCGGGCCGCGCTCACGCGAGAGCCGCATCCAGCTCCGCGATCAGATCGTCCACGTCTTCGATGCCGACGCTCAGACGCACGAGACTGTCGGAGATCCCGAGCTTCTCGCGCTGGTCGGCGGGCACCGACGCGTGCGTCATGATCGCCGGGTGCTCGATGAGGCTCTCCACACCGCCCAGCGACTCGGCCAAGCTGAACAGCTCCACGCGGTCCAGCATCTTCTTCGCCGCGTCGAGCCCGCCCGCGAGCCAGATCGTGATCATGCCGCCGAAGCCCGACATCTGCTTCTTCGCGATCTCGTGCTGTGGGTGGCTCGGCAGGCCCGGGTAGACGACCTTCTCGACCGCCGGGTGGGCGTCGAGGTGCTTCGCGATCTTCATCGCGTTCTCGCAGTGCCGGTCCATGCGGACGTGCAGCGTCTTGGTCGAACGCAGGAACAGGAAGCACTCCATGATGCCCGGCACCGCGCCCTCGGAGAGCTGCAGGAACTTGAGCTTCGCGTGGATCTCGTCGTCGTTCATCACGAGTGCGCCGCCGATCGCGTCGGAGTGCCCGCCGATGTACTTCGTCGTCGAGTGGCACACGATGTCCGCGCCGAGCGCGAGCGGATTCTGCAGGTAGGGCGAGCTGAATGTGTTATCGACGGCGAGCATCGCCCCCGCCGACTTCGCAACCGCCGCGACCGCCGCGATGTCCACGACCTTCAGCGTCGGGTTGGTCGGCGTCTCGAGCCAGATGAGCTTGGTCTTGTCCGTGATCGCGTTCTTCGTCGCCTCGAGATCGGTCATGTCCACAAGAACGGTCTTGATCCCGAGCTGCGCGAACACGCGGTGGAAGATGCGGTTGGTGCCGCCGTAGACATCGTCGCAGAGCAGCACCTCGTCGCCCGCCGAGAGCAGGTGCAGCACCGCACCCGTCGCCGCGACGCCCGACGAGTACATCAGCCCGTGCTTCCCGCCCTCGAGCGCCGCGAGGTTGTCCTGCAGCGCATCGCGCGTCGGGTTCGCTGCACGCGAATAGTCGTACTCCCCGATGATCTCACCCGGCGCCGACTGCACATACGTCGAGGTCTGGTAGATCGGCACCGTGATCGCCCCGGTCGCCGGGTCGGGCTTCTGACCGGCATGGATGGCGCGGGTGGCGAACTTGTGGTTGGGATTCTCGGATGCCATGGGGATCTCGACTCAAAGTGGAACGGGCGTCCAGCCCGTCTCGTGGTTGCTTCCATCAAACGAGCCCCTCGCGCAAGCGAGAGAACCCGCCGTGTCATCGTGGTCCAGTCCCTCGCTCGCGCCAGGGGCTCGTACTCCAAACTCAGGCGACCCTACGCCCGCCTGCCCTTCGACGCCATGAACTCCACAAGATCGATCTTCGAGATCACCCCGACCAGCTCGTTCGCGTCCACCACGATCGCCGCGTGATCCGTCTCGAAGATGTGCAGCAGCTCCTCGAGCCGCGCCTTCGGGAAGACCAGACCCGCGATCGCCGACGCCACCTCGCTCACCGGCGACGTCGGGCTCACCTTCCCCGAGTGCAGCCCGCGGAGCAGGTCAAGCTCATGCACGATGTGCCGCGGACGCGACCCAGCCTCGACCAGCGGGATCTGGCTGATCCCAGAGTTCTTCATCACCTGCGCGACGTCCGACACCGTGTCCGTCGGCGTCGCCGTGATCACCGGCTCGGCCTTATCCCGAAGCAGATCCTCGACCAGCCCCAGATCCTCGCTCTCGGAGAGGTACCCGTGATCCTTCATCCACGCGTCATTCAGGTGCTTCGAGATGTACCGCGTCGCCGAATCGCACGCGATCGCGACAATCGTCTTGCCCTCGCCGAGCTCCTTCGCCTTCTCGACCGCCGCGTGGATCACCGATCCCGACGACCCGCCGCAGAACAGCCCCTCCTCACGCACAAGCCGACGCGCCATCAGGAACGAGTCCTTGTCGTTGACCTGGACCATGTCGTCGATGTGATCGAAGATCATCGCCTCGCACTTGATGTCCTCGCCGATCCCCTCGACCGCGTACACATACGGCGTCGGCATCGTCCCCGTCTTGAACAGGTGGTAATGCACCGAGCCGAGAATGTCCACGCCGATCAGGGTCTTCGACGAATCCTGCTCCTTGATGTACTTCGAGATGCCCGACATCGTCCCGCCCGTGCCGGTCGCCGCCATGATCACATCAAACTCGCCGCCCGTCTGCTCCCAGATCTCGCGGCCCGTCGAGTGGTAGTGCGCGTCCACATTCCACTTCGTGTGGTACTGGTCCACATAGAAACACCCGGGAGTCTCGCGAGCGATCCGCTTCGCCGTCTCGACGTAGTGATCGGGCGAATCGCCCGGCACGTCGGTCGGCGTCACGATCACCTCCGCGCCGAACGACTTCATCATGTCGATCTTCTCTTGTGACATCTTGTCGGGCAGCGTGAAGATGCACTTGTACCCCTTCACCGCCGCCGTCATCGCCAGACCCAGACCCGTGTTGCCCGAGGTGTTCTCGACGATCGTCCCGCCCGGCTTTAGCAGCCCCTCCTCCTCGGCACGCTCGATGATGTAGGCCGCCATGCGGTCCTTCAGCGAGCCCGTCGGGTTCATGAAGTCGCACTTCACCAGGATCTTCGCCGCACCGGGCGGCGTGATCTTGTTCAGGGGCACCATCGGCGTGTTGCCGATCGCCTTCAGAATGTCGGGGAAGATCGCGGCGCGGGGATTGGTCGTCGTGGTCACGGATGATCCTTCTCGAATGCCGCCCGGACACCGGGCCTCACCGATTGTAGAAACGGCCCGCGGGGAGACCATCTCTCCCCGCGGGCCGTGATTTCATCGGGTTATCGGCTGACGCGCCGCCCGCGCCTTAGTCGTCGCTCGTCCGCGACGCCCGGCGGCTGCGGCTCGGGGTGCTTGACGACTTCTCGCCCGTCCCGAGCGTCCGGAGCAGGTACTCCTCGTACTTGCGGTAGCGGCCCAGCATCTTCACGTCGCCACCCAGACCGTGCCCGCCCGTCGGGTCGAGGAACAGGTCCACGTTCGGCTCCTTGCCGGCCTGCAGCAGCTTGCGGTACACCGCGATCGTGTCCTGGAAGAGCACATTCGCGTCCTCCATGCCGTGCACGAGCAGCAGCTTGCCCTCGAGGTTCTCGGCAAGCCCGAGCAGCGAGTACTTCGCGTCCTCACGCTTGATGTCGTCGAGGTTCTCCTTCTCGCCGACCGTGCCTGTCGTGTACCAGCTGTTGTAGTTGTACCACTCCGTCGGGCCCGCGCCCGCGATGCCCACCTTGAACACGTCCGGCTCGGTGTACAGGCACATCTGCGTCTGGAACCCGCCGAACGACCATCCGTGGATGCCGACCTTCTCGGGGTCCACGCCGTGCTCGTCGATCAGGAAGTTCACGCCGTCCACGAGGTCCTCGACCTGCGGCTTGCCGATCTGCTCGAAGTTCGCGTTCTCGAACTTCGCGCCGTAGCCCGACTGACCGCGCGGGTCGATCGTGACCGTGACGTACCCGTGCTTCTGGGCCATGTAGTTCGCGAAGAAGTAGCTCGGGGCGCTGAAGCTGCCGCGCGTCGCGCTTTTGCGCGTGCCCAGCGGGCCGCCGTAGACGTAGATCAGCAGCGGACGCTTGTCGCTGGGCGACCAGTCATCGGGCTTGAACATGTGCCCGTAGATGTCCTGCCCGTGCCGGTTCTCGTAGACGAAGTACTCGGGCTCCGCCTCGGTGACGTCGTAGGTCGTCTCCGGGTGCGAGTCCGTGAGCTTCATCACATCGCCCGCGTCGTCCGACTCGAACGCCACCAGCTCGCGGAGCGAGCCGAAGTCCACGTGGGTCGCGA
Source organism: Planctomycetota bacterium (assembly GCA_038746265.1). Taxonomy (GTDB): domain Bacteria; phylum Planctomycetota; class Phycisphaerae; order Phycisphaerales; family UBA1924; genus JBCBKP01. The sequence goes on along the minus strand of JBCDKU010000049.1, from coordinate 9,193 downwards.
CGACGCGCTCGCCGTCGTCCGACACCGCGACGCCCGAGTAGAACCCCTCGACGTCGGAGAGCTGGTCCATGTCGCCCGTCTCCAGATCGAGCCTGAAGACGTGCTGCTGCGTCGGGTCGTCCTTCGTTGCCGTCGCGTAGAGGTACCGCTGGTCCTCCGACATATCGAACGGGTATACCTCGTACCGGCCGCGGGTCAGCTGGTCGAGCTGCCCGTAGGTCGGGTCGAGCACGTGCACGTGCCGGAAGCCCGAGATCTCGGTGATGAACGCCATCCGCTCGCTGTCCGAGAGGTACATCGGGTTGATCATGTTGGGCGTGTTCGGGCCGCCCGTGTGCGCAAAGCGGTACACGACGTCCGCCGGCCGCTTGATGATCCCGTCGTCGTCCGCCTTCTCGCGCTCCTCGTCGGTCGCCGGCTCGAAGACCGACTCGAGGATGTGCACCTCCTCCGACTCCTGCTCGAAGATGCTCAGCGCGACGCGCGACGAATCGGGCGACCACTCGGGCACGCGGATCGAGTCGCGCGGGCCCGACTGCTTGTGGTACGCGATGTGGATCAGGTCGCCCGTCTCCGTCAGCGCGTCGCCCAGGTCGTACAGGTACACGTTGTAGTCGAAGCCCTCGAACGGGTCGTCCGGCATGTGCCGCGTGACCTCACGCACCTCCGCGAACCGATCCCGGTACCGCATGATGTTGACCTTGCGGCCCTGCGCGCTCCACGGACGGCCCTTGGTCGAGTAGAACACCAGCTTCGAGCCGTCCGGGCTCAGCCGGTACGCCGCCATCCGCTCGCCGTCGGGCAGCTCCGGGTCGAGCTGCAGCATCTCGCTCTTGCCGAACTCGATCTTCACCAGCGCGCCGTCATCGAGGAAGGTGTACCCCGAGCCGTCCGGCAGGTACTGCACGTCCCGCTCGGCGTCGCGCGTCGCGGTGAGCCGCGTGATCTCGTTGGTCTCGACGTCGAAGCGGTACAGGTCGCTCCCCGACGTCATGATCAATTCGTTGTCCTCGGGTGCCCATGTGTAGGTGAAGACCCCGCCGTACCGCGGGTCGTCCTCCGCGTCGGCATCGCCGTCCTGCACGATGTCGCCGAACTCGTAATCGTCCCACTCACCGTCGTCCGAGTCATCCATGGGCTCGTCGCCCGTGTCCTCCGACTCGGCTTTGTCTGCCTTCTTGAGCCGCGCCCGCTCCTTCTCGGTGCGGTCCTCCGCAACCTCGCGGGCGTCCTCTTGGAAGCGGGCCATCACGACCGCCGACGTGACACGCACGGTCTCGCCCGACTCGAAGTCGTGGATGTAGAGATCACTCCCGTGCCGCCGCTCGTCGTAGGGCCGCCACAGGTACGCGGCGTAGCGGCCGTCCGCGCTAAACGACGCCGACCGGGCCGAGGGACCGAACAGCCCGTCCTCCGGGAAGATCTTCTCAAGCGTCAGCTCCGACGACTGCTCCTCCGACGCGGACTGCGCGAAGGCATCGACCGGTGCGGTACCGGCGAGCAGGAAGGTGAGAGCGACAGCGGGACCGAAGGTGCGAAGTGGCATCGAGTTGTTCTCCGTTCTGAGTGCACGGCCGGTCGGCGTCCACCACGACAGCCCCGGCCTCTCCCATGAAGCACGGTACAGGACAACCCCGCTCAGGGGAACCCCGCCCGCTCGACCGATCGCCCTATCGACCGGTTGCGGCCCCGGAATCGCAAATCGGACCTTGTGATCGTCCGAAAAAATCGCCCGGCGTGAGCATCTCGATCAGTACCCCGCCGCCCCACCGTCCGCCCGGCGGCGATCCGGGCCGGCTTCGAGCAGGTCGCCCTCGACCACGATCACCTGAGCCGCCCCTTGCGACGACCGCGGTCGCAGCGTGTGGCCCATCTGCTCGAGGATCCGGCGGGCATCCGGCGGGGCCGCCGTGGGCTCGTAGCTGATCACGTCGGGCATCCACTGATGGTGGATCCGGCCCGCGTCGTTGGCTTCTTGGGCGTTCATGCCGTGGTCGATGACGTTGATGATCGTCTGCAGGACCGTGTTGATGATCGTCCGGCCGCCGGGCGAGCCCGTAACCATCAGGAGCTCGCCGTCCTTCGCGACGATGGTCGGCGACATCGAGCTGAGCGGCCGCTTGCCGGGCTGAGCGAGGTTGGGCGCGGTGCCGATCAGGCCGCGGTCGTTGGTGAGGCCCGGGGCGGCGTTGAAGTCGCCCAGTTCGTTGTTGAGCAGGAACCCCGTGCCGGGCGAGACGATGCCCGAGCCGTAGCCGGCTTCGAGGGTGTAGGTCAGCGAGACGGCGCCGCGGTCGCGATCGACGACGGAGATGTGCGTCGTCTCATCGCTCTCGGCGAGCCACTCGAATCCGACGAGCGAGGACGCGGTCGCAACGTCGCGGTCGATGGTGTTGCGGAGCTGCGCGGCGTGGGACTTGGAGATCAGCCGCTCGACGGGCATGTCAGGGTTGAAATCGGGATCGCCCACGTGCATCGCGCGGTCGCGGAAGGCCCGCCGCATCGCCTCGGTCATCAGGTGGACGTTGGCGGCCGACCCGAACCCGTTGCCCGCGAGGTCGAAGGGCTCGAGGATGTTGAGCATTTCGATGACCGCGATGCCGCCCGAGCTGGGCGGGGGCATGCCGATGATCTCGTGACCCCGGTACGTCCCCTTCACAACCTCGCGGCGGACGGCCCGGTAGTCGGCAAAGTCCTGCTCGGTGAGCGCGCCGCGGTTGGCGGCCATGTCCTGTGCGATGAGCCTCGGGATCTCGCCCTTGTAGAAGCCGTCGGGGCCGCGCTCGGCGATGAGGCGGAGGGACCGGGCGAGATCGGGCTGACGGAAGACGTCGCCCGCCTCGTACGGGACGCCGTTGTTGGAGAACTGCGCGACCGCGGCCGGGTAAGGCTGCATCTTGCGGAGGGCGAAGCCGATCGAGCGCGCAAGGCTGACGGAGAGCGGGAAGCCCTCCTCGGCGAGCTCGATCGCGGGCTCGACGAGACGGATCCAGGGGAGTGAGCCTTGCTGCTGCCAAGCGAGATGCAGACCGGCGACGGTGCCCGGGACGCCGACGGCGAGGTGGCTGCTGTGGTGCTTGCGGCTTGAGTACTGGCCGTTCTCGTCGAGCCACATCTCGGGCGTGGCGCTCGCGGGTGCCTTCTCGCGGAAGTCGTAGGCGGCGGTCTCGCCGTTGCTACCTCGGAAGACGAGGAAACCGCCGCCGCCGATGTTGCCGGCGGAGGGGTGGACGACGGCGAGCGCGAACGCGGTCGCGACCGCGGCGTCCACGGCGTTGCCTCCCTCGGCGAGGACGTCGCGGCCGATCTCGGAGGCGATCATGTTCGCCGACGCGACGACGCCGTGCTGGGCGTAGACGGGCTGCGATTGGGCGGCTGGTCGGGACGTGATCGCGGCGATCGTGAGGATCGCGACCGAGAGCAGATTCCTGGTCAACTGAGGCTCCTTGGGAGGGTGACACTCAACCATACCGCCGAATGCGGTCGGCTTGTTCCCAAAGTCGCGCATCACGGGTAGATTGCGCACAGGGAGGGTTGTTCGATGACGGATCGCAGAACATTTTTGAAGGCCGGGGCGGCGATCGGTGTCGGCGGTGTGCTCGCGGGGATGGGCGTCGCGGGCACCGAGCGGCGCGACGGGTACCTGCTCGAACCGGGCATGATCTATCTGAACCATGCGTCGATCGGGACGGCCCACGCGAGCGTGCTCGCGGCGCGGGAGCGGCTCGCGCGCGAAGCGGAGTCGAACCCGTGGCTGCACGTCTGGGCGGGGGCGTGGGAGGAGCGGATCGGCGCTGCGCGCACGGCGACGGCGGAGATGATCGGGGCTCGCGCAGACCGGCTGGCGCTGCTCCGGACGACGACCGAGGCGATGAACATCGCGGCGTTCGGGCTGGACTGGAAGCCGGGCGATGAGGTGCTGTTCAGCTCGCTCAATCACACCGGCGCGACAGCGTGCTTCGAACACGCGGGACGGCGGCTGGGCTACTCGACGCGGCGGTTCGATTTCCCGATCCTCGACACACCCGGGCTGACGCCCGACGACGTTGTGTCGATCTACATCGATCAGATCCGGCCCGAGACGCGGGCGGTCGTGTTTCCTCATGTAGACAACATCGTGGGGATCAACTACCCGGTCGCGCGGCTCGTGCGGGCGGCGCGGGAGCGCGGCGTGGAGTACGTGCTGGTTGATGCGGCGCAGGCGGTCGGGATGATGCCGGTCGATGTCGCGTCGATGGGCGTTGATCTGTACGCGACGAGCGCGCACAAGTGGCTGCAGGCGCCGAAGGTCACGGGGCTCGCGGCGTTCTCGGATCGGTTCATCAAGCACGCCGAGCCCTTGATGGTGACGTGGGGTCAGGGGAGCTGGTCGGATGCGCGGAAGTACGAGGACTGGGGCACGCACGACCCGGCGGCGTGGCTCGTCGTGCACGAGGCGGTCAAGCGACGGCCCGATCGCGACCTCGCGGCGCGGATGGCGCTGCGTGATCGGATCGAGGAACGCGCGGGCGGGCGCGGGTTTACGTTCCGCTCGCCCCGGCACCCGGAGCTGCGAACACCAATCGCGGCGGTCGAGGTCGATGGGGTCCAGTCGCGGGAGGTCTTCGCGAAGCTGCGACCCGAGGGGTTCTGCTTCCGGGCGTTCAGGGAGCAGGGGCTGACGACGTGCCGGCTCTCGGTGAACGCGGCGAACACGGTCGCGGAGGTTGATCGGTTCTTTGAGCGGGCGCGGGCGTGAATCGTTGCTGGTGACGCCCGCAGCAAGGTGGGACGGGCTTCCAGCCCGTCTTGTTGCAGTATCGATGCCGCTCGGACGGGCAAGATGCCCGTCCCACTGGGAGATCAGGGTGTCGTGATGACGCTCTGAAGGATCGGTGCAGGGAGGTTCGAGACCTCGGTGACGGTGAGATCGCCGATGGTCCAGCGGTGGGTGTTGACGTCTCCAAGACCATCGAGATTCACCTCGACGTCGGCGGGTGCGAAGAAGGCGATGACGCGCTCGCCGCTTTGGCTTCGGGCCAGCAGGCCCCGGCGGCGGGACTTGCCTGATGCCTTGTCGTACGCGCCGAGGCCGATCCAGCCGATGAGCTCGACGCCGGCGTCGAAATCGGCGGCGAGAGCGAGGTCGAACGCCTCGTCGGTGTAGTCGGCGAACTTCTCGGGAGTGTCGCAGACGATCTCTGGTTCGAAGTCTGTCATGGCCGCGGTGTAGAAGCGGGCGGCGTTGACGGGCTGACCCGGCACGATGGTCGGCGCCGGCGGCGAGCCTGTGCCGCGTGTCGCGATGAAGACGGTCATCGAGAGCAGCAGGACGGCCGCCATCGCGCTGATGCCCATGACCGCCCGCGGGAATCGGAAGGTTGGCGGCGGCGGGGCCTCGGCGGGGAGGGCGCTGAGGTCGATGGGGCGGTTCAGGTCCGCGCCGAAGGTCCGTCTGATCGAGTCCTCGATGCGGGCGTCGAGGGCCGGGTCGATTTCAGGCCCGATGCCGGGCAGGTCGTCGGGTTGTTGGGGTTGGGTGTTCAAGGGCGTCCGCGCTCCTGCGGGCTGGTTGTGTCCTGTCCTGCCTGATCCTCTTGAAGCTGCTTGGCGAGTTGGGCCTTGGCCCGGTGCACGTGGCTTCTCGCGGTGGCCTCGGGGATGCCGACGACCGCCGCGATCTCCCGGTAGCTCAGGTCCTGGACGACCTTGAGCAGGAGACATTCCCTGGGCAGAGGTCCGAGGGAGTCGATGGCGTTGCGGACATTCTCGTCAAAGTCGGAAAAATCTGTGGTCGGGTTCGCCTGCAAAGCGCTGTCGGAGGCGGCGTTGCGCTGACCGACGGCGAGATCGCGTTTGGAGCGGCGTCTTTCGGACCTGATGGTGTTCTTTGCGGTGTTGCGGATGACGGTCACCATCCACGCGCGGAAATCGGTGCCGGGCGTAAATCGGTGCAGCATGCCGAGGGCGGTGACGCAGGCGTTCTGGATGACGTCGTCGGCGTGGGCGGGCCCGGCGGCGGCGCGGGCGACGAGGCGCAGGGTGGGCGTGTGCTCGTGGATGAGCGCGGCGAAGGCGTCGCGGTCGAGCATCTCGGGTTGTGACGGCTTCTGATCGTTCATCGCGGCCGGACGGCTTCCCCTGCGGATGTCCGCAAGCGTAGCCAGGGCAGAAAAGTTTGCGCGACCGTTGCAACGGGCTCGGCGGGCGCGGACCTCTGGGCTTGGTTGCTCATGCCGGCGGCGCGTCGGCGGACAGACACGGTTTCGGACAAGCACAGAAGGAGAGCTCTATGCAACGTGTGATCACGCTCGGTGTCGCTGCGCTCGCGGGCAGCGCTTCGGCTCAGACGGTTTCGGTCGCGGGCATCTTCGATGAGGAGTTCGCGACGCGGTTCAACGATACCGGGAGCAACGCTGTTGCCGGTTCGATTTATGCGCCGAACGCGTCGCAGAACGCGATCGGGCAGATCGCGGACTTCTCGGGCGCGTCGGGCGGGGTGTTCAACTCGAACGTGACGGCCGCGGTGGCGTTCATCCAGAACGGGCCGTACTACCTGCAGAACCCCAACTCGCTGGCGTTCGCCGGGCCCGGGCGGTACGACATCGCGTTCAGCGTGGGTATTGAAACGGTGTCGCTCGCGGTTCGCGGCACGGAGGCGGGCGACACGGCTGGGCCGAATGGGGCGTTCCCGTTCACGACGGCGGACGGCGCATTCGCGGACGCCTCGGGCACGGTGTGGGCGCTCGACATCAATGGCGACTTCATCGCGGGCAGCGCGACGAACATCGTCAATGGCGATCTGCAGGGCCCGAACGCGATCGACGAGATCAACTTCGACGCGGCGATTCTCGGCGAGACGATCTGGGGGCTGGCGTTCGTGAACGCGACGCCCGACGCGAACTCGGGCATTTTCATCGGCGGTCTGGGTGTGACGACGCCGACGCCCGGCGCGGCCGCGATACTCGGGCTGGGCGGGGTGATGGCCTCGCGTCGCCGCCCGTGAGCTGACGCCGGAACGGTTTCCCTTCTCTTCTTTCCCCCGCAGCGGCATCTTGATCGGATATCAAGAACGGCGACCCGGGACCGTCCTCACCCCGGGTCGCCGGCTGCTGTGCGCGCTGGTTGCGGGTTAGGCGCCTTCCTTGGAGAAGCAGTAGAGGTGGCCGGTCGTGCGGATGTAGAGGCGGTTGCCGATGGCGACGGGGGTGGCGTTGATGCCCTCGCTGAGCTCGTTGATGCGGACGAGCTCGAAATCATCGCCCGCCTTGACGATGGCGGTCTTGCCCTCGCGGCAGGCGACGAGGATGTGCTCGTTGCCGATGCTCATGAGCGAGGCGTAGACGTTGCCGACCTCGGGGATGCGTTTGGCGCGGTAGTTGGGCTCTCCGGTGTTGATGTTGACCGAGGAGATGGCGGCGTTGTAGCTGCGGAGAAAGTAGATGTCGTCGCCCACGATGGTGGGCGAGGGGACGTAGGGGGTGACGCGGCCGTAGCTCCAGAGGACGGCGTCGCTGTCCTTGCCGAAGGCGCCCCTGGCTTTGGTGAGGTCGATCGCGAGCATCTCGTTGCCCTGGAATCCGGCGGTCATGTAAGCGATGCCGTCCTTGATGATGGGGACGGGGATGGTGTTGCGTGTGAGGCCCGGGCCCTTCCAGATCTCGCGTCCGGTCTGGAGGTCGTAGCCGAAGGTGTTGCGCCAGCCGGCGGCGACGACCTGCTTGGAACCGCCCACCACGGTGACAACGGGGGTGGACCAGTTGGAGGCCTCGCGCGGACGGGCGTTGCGCCAGCGGGTCTCGCCCGTGGCGGCGTCGAGCCCGTAGTAGACGGACTCACCCTGATGGTCCCAGGGGACGACGACGACACCGTCGGCAACGGCGGCGGACGCGCCTTCGCCGAAGTTGAGGACGATGTTCATGTTGCCCAGGTCGCGCTCCCACTGAACCTCGCCCAGCATGTCGAGGCAGAAGATGCCGCGGGAGCCGAAGTTGGCGTAGATGCGGTCGCCGTCGATGGCGGCTGAGCACGAGGCCTGCACGTTGGTCGCGTGGGTGCCGGCGTGGGGGACTTCTTCCTTGACCATCGTGTTCCACGCGATGGCGCCGGTCTCGCGGTCAAGGGCGATGACGTGGAAGGTGTAGACGTTCTGGCTGCCGACGCGGGGTTTCTCGCCCGTGTCGATGCTGGTGGTCAGGATGATGTAGTCGTCGGTGAAGACGGGCGTGGAATAGCCCTCGCCCGGGATGGGGGTCTTCCACGCGACGTTCTTGGTGTCTGACCACTCGAGCGGGACGTCGGCGTTTGGCGCGGAGCCGTCGCCGTTGGGGCCGCGCCAGGAGGTCCAGTCTTGGGCGGGTGCGAGACCGGCGAGCGTGAGGGCGGCGGAGAACGCGAGGCTGGTGAGGGTCTTCATGGTGGTCCTTGGTTGGTGAGTGGGTTCGCTGCTTACGCGCCGGCCTTGCTGAAGCAGTACAGGGTGGAGCGGGTGCGGATGAGCAGGTCGCCCCCGACGAAGACGGGCGAGGCGTTGATGCCCTCGTCGAGGCGGTTGATGCGGACGAGTTCGAAGTTGTCGCCCGCCTTGACGATCGCGGTGCCGCCCTCGCGGCCGCAGATGAACAGGTGGCCGGCGGCGATGCCGATGGAGCTGTAGACGTTGCGGACGTCGTCGAGGCGCTGGCCCTGGTAGTTGGGCTTGCCCGTGTCGATGTTGATGGATGAAAGGACGCCGCTGTTGCTGCGGAGGAAATAGATGTCGTCGCCGAGCAGCGCCGGCGAGGGGACGTAGGGCGTGGCGCGGTCGTGCTCCCAGAGGATGGCGTCGTTGCCCGCGCCCGCGGACGCCTTGGCGAGATCGATCGCGACAAGCGAGCTGCCGCGGTAGCCGCTGGTCATGTAGGCGATGCCGTCCTTGACGATGGTGGTCGGGATCACGTTGACGGTGAGGCCCTTGGTGCGCCAAAGCTCCTTGCCCGACTTGAGGTCGTAGGCGATGCAGGCGTTGGTGCCCGGCATGAGGACCTGGTCGGTGCCGTTGACCCGGGTGACGACGGGCGTGGTCCAGGTGGTGCGTTCGTCGCGATCGACCTTCCACTTGGTCTCGCCCGTCCCCGCGTCGAGGGCGTAGAGCGCGGAGTCGCCCTCATGGTCCCAGGGGACGAGGACGGTGCCGTTGGCGACGGCGCAGCTCGCGCCCTCGCCGAAATCGTTG
>JBCDKU010000048.1:0-20779 GCA_038746265.1 Planctomycetota bacterium | reverse complement strand
GGCGGCTCGCCCGCCAGTGTTCCGGGGGTGCGCCGGTTTGGTACTGGCGGGCGAGCCGCCAGTGGCACGCGAAACGTCATCGGCACCCTGAGTTACATCAGGCTTCGGTTTGTCGGCCGGTGGCGGTGGGGGCGGTGCCTTCTTCGGGGGCAGCCGCCGCGGTGGCTCGCCGCCGGCCGTCAGGCTTTTTTTGCCGCGGTCGCCCCGTTCCGCCCGGTGACCACCGCCGTGACGTCCGCCAGTTTCTCGGTCAGCGCGAGCCGCACGATCATCGCGTCGAAGAGCGCCCGCGGCGACGATGACGATTTGATCGCCCGCTGCACGCTCTCCGCGAGCGCGATCATGTGGACGAGCCCCGCCGCGTCGAAGCGCGTCGCGCGAGACGCTTCGGCCGCGCGTGCTTCATCCGACAGCTCGACAAGATCCGTGTCGGCCCCGCACGCCGCGAGGACCATCAGGTCACGGAAGCGATCAAGCAGCGATTCGATCAGCTGATCGGGCGACGTCCCACCCTTGACGAGCAGCTCCGCCGCTTTCTCGAGCGCGGGCTTGGGCTCGCCGTCCGCGAAGGCGTCGATGAGCCCGCCCAGGATCTCGCGGTCGGGCAGGCCGAGCAGTTCCTCGAGCAGCGGCACGGTGAGCTTCTTCTCGCCCGATGCCATGAGCCGATCGAGCAGGCTCAGGGCGTCGCGCATCGAGCCGTTACCGAGCCGCGCGACCTGGTGCACCAGCTCGGGCTCCGCCTTGAGCTTCTCCTGCTCGATGACGGCGCGGACGTGGTCCGCGATCTGCGCGACCGGGATGTTGCGGAAGTCGAACCGCTGGCAGCGCGACTGGATCGTCGCGGGCACCTTGTGGGCCTCGGTCGTGCACAGGATGAACACGACGTGCTCGGGCGGCTCTTCCATCGTCTTGAGCAGCGCGTTGAACGCCGCCGTCGAGAGCATGTGCACCTCGTCGATGATGTAGATCTTGTAGCGGCCGCGCAGCGGGCGGTAGACCGCGTTAGCGATCAGCTCGCGCGCGTCATCGACCTTGTTGTGGCTCGCGCCGTCGATCTCGATGACGTCGGTGTCCTGCCCCGTCATGATCGCGCGGCTGATGTCTTCGGTGTCGTCGGGGTTGTTGAGCGCCTTGGCGAAGATGCGGGCCATCGAGGTTTTGCCGACACCCCGCGTCCCGGTGAAGAGGTAGGCGTGCGCGACCCGGTCCTGCTCGATCGCGGCGGCGAGCGTCCGGGCGACGGGCTGCTGCCCGACGACCTCGTCGAAGGTGGTGGATCGGTACCGGCGTGCGAGAACGGTGTAGGCCATGGGGCGAGTCTACGGCCCGCCCGTCGCGGTCAGTCGCCGCTCGCGAGCAGCCCCAGAACCGCCTCGATATCAGCCGAATCAAGCCGGGCCGGCGTCTGGCCGCCCGTCTCCGCGTCGGGCGATCCCGCGTCAAACAGCCGCAGGTACTCGACCAGATCAAACGCGTCCCGATCCCCGTCACCATCGACGTCGGCCGACCGCTGCCGGCGTTCGACGCCCGCGAGCATCGGGCTGAAGCCGATGTCGGCGGGCCGGACGGGGGTGCCCTTGACGTAGAGATCGAAGAACAGCCGCGCGTTCTCCGCGACGAAGGCCTCGACCTCGGGCGAGCCGGTCCGCCAGAGGTCGGAGTGATCCTGACCGGGCAGCACGAACTGGTACTTGTCGCCCGCCCAAGTGTAGCGCTCGAAGGGCTCGGTCCGCCAGCCCTCGCGGACGAGCGAGCCGGTGACGTTGCCGTTGAGCTCGACCGCGCCGATGAACGCGCACACCGGGACATCGATCGCGGACCACGAGTTCTCCGCGGCCGAGACATCGAAGAAGCCGAACTGGTCCGCGCCCTGCGGGCTGAGCGGCACGATCGCGTCGATGCGGTCGTCACGGAAGTTGGCTTCCGCGGGCGGGAAGAGCCGCAGGCGTGCGCCCGCGAGCGCGTGGGCGGTGTACGCGCCGTAGGAGTGGCCGACGTGCCCGACGCGGTCGATATCAATCGCCGCGTTGAAGTCAGGCGGCAACGGCAGCAGGCCGAGCTCGATCCGGTCGAGCAGGTGCGAGACGTCGCGCGGCCGATCGGCGCGGTGGTCAGCGCCGGGGTCCGAGGGGGTGTGCCCGACATAGATCGCGACATACCCGCCCTCGGCGAACGCCCGCCCGAGATGGCTGGCCCGCGTATAGCCAGAGAAGCTGCCGGTGCCGCCGTGGCTGACCAAGATCAATGGCTGCGCGCCAGATGCGGACTGGTCGTAGTACACCCGGTACGGGATCGGCCGCGACCGGGCGGGGTCGCTGACCTGCCCGTCCCAGAACGCGGGCTGGGCGGCGGCAGGAGCGAGAACAATCAGCGGTGCAAGATAGCCAAGACGCATGCCGGTTCAACGCCGCCCGAGTCGATATCTTGCAACCGGACCGTCGCTACCCCACATCCCGCCGAGAAAGCAGCGAGATCACCGCCGTCGCGACCGCGAGCCCGCCGACAACGCTCAGCCCGATCACCCACCAGAGCCGCGTCTCGTCTGGGGTCAGGACGTTGACGGGCAGGAGCCACGGGAAGAACTTGCCACTCTTCGCGGTCGTCGCGGCCACGCACACGAAGGTGCCGCCGATACCGACGACGAGCGGGGTGACGAAGTTCTTCGACCACAGCGCGACGCCCGTCTGGATCGCGGTCATGAGCCACGACGCGAGGAACATCAGCCCCAGCACGCGGGCGAGCAGCGCGAAGGGCAACTCGCCCTGCAGTGCGTTCTGCGGGGCGAGCAGGCTCCCGATCGAGCCGGCCGCGACGACCGCAACAATCAGCAGCGCTGACATGATCACAAGGCACGCCAGCGCGATCAGGTGCTTCGCGATCAGCGTTGTCGAGCGCCGAACGGGGAGTGTGCCGAGGTGTGTCCACATGCCGCCGCCCGAGCCCGCGCCCGATTCGATCTGCCCGAGCAGCGCCGTGATCGCGGTGAGCGTCATCGGCAGCATGAAGAACGCCCAGATCGCCGCGTTTGACATCGCGAAGGTCGGCCATTCGGTCGTCGTGTTGCCCGTAAACACAAACATCGTCGCGAGCACACCGATCATGCCCGGCGCGACGACCATCAGAAGAAGAATCAGTGACCGCCTGAGCTTGATGAGCTCGACAGCGACGGCATCGGTCAGTTCACGAACACGATCCATCACGCGGCCTCCTCATCGGTGTCGGCATACCGAAGCTGCGGCTCGCCGCCGTCGGTCCCGCTCGTGGTGCCAGGTTCGGGTTTGTCCTTCGCGATCGTGAGCGCGAAGAACAGGTCCTCGAGCGAGGGGCTCTCCAAGGCAAGGTGATGCACCGCTACGCCGCGATCCAGCAGCCGCTGGTTCAGGTCGGCCGCGGTGTCGGTCGGCGCGCGGTCCTTCGGGAGCGCGACCGCGAGCCGTCCCTCGCCCGCGAGGTTGATTTTGAGCCCGGTCTCCCCGAGAACAGCCATCGCCGCCTCGGGGTTCGACGCGCCGACGATCACCCGCGGCGTGTGCCGCTGAAGCAGGTCCGCGATCGCGCCGCTGAACAGCAGGCGTCCCTTGTCCATCACACCGACGTGCGTCGCGATCTGCTCGACCTCGCTCAGCATGTGGCTCGAGACCAGCACCGTCGCCCCCGCCCGCTCGGGCAGGTCGCGGATCAGCGCCCGCATCTCGCGGATGCCGGCCGGGTCGAGCCCGTTCGTCGGCTCATCGAGGATCAAGACAGAGGGCGACCCGAGCATCGCCCGCGCGAGCCCGAGCCGCTGCCGCATCCCGAGGCTGAACTGCTTGACCTTCTTCATGCCGACCTCTGCGAGATCGACAACGCCCAGCACGCGATCGATCTCATGGCGGTCGCACCGGAGCAGCCGCCGCGTGATCTCGAGGTTCTCACGTGCGGTCAGGTGCCCGTAGAGCGCGGGCGTCTCGACCACCGCCCCGACCCGCCGCAGCGCCGCCGCCCGCTCGCGGCGGACATCGTGCCCGCCGAGCAGCGCGAGGCCGCGATCGGGCCTGATCAGCCCGAGCAGCATCCGGATCGTCGTCGTCTTGCCGGCCCCGTTCGGGCCAAGGAAGCCGTACACCGACCGCTCGGGCACGGCGAGCGTGACGCCGTCCACAGCGAGCTGGTCCTTGAAGCGTCTCGTCAGTCCTTCGGCGCGGATCGGTTCCAAGGTCGGCCCTCCCTTTCTGGCAGGACGCGACCTTGGGGGAGTCCCGATCCGGATTTCACGCGGCTCGCGGATTGTCAAAAAGAAAGCGGGTGTCACCCGCGGGGAAGCGGATGACACCCGTCGATCAGCAACTCGATCGATTCAATCCGGACGATCAGCGGCGGCGGCGGACCGCGGCCAGGCCCGCGAGACCGAACAGGCCGGCGGTCGCGGGTGTCGGCGTCACGGTGAACCGAAAGAACGAGGCATCGGGACCGGGACCGAGCGTGCCGTTGAAGGTCACGCCGTTGATCTCGCCGGCGAACGCGCCGCCCGGGCCCGGGAAGCCGATCGCGGTATCGAAAGCAAAGTCGGCATCGAAGATCGTGTCGAACTCGCCGACGCCGATGAAGTAGTCGCCCTCGGCGAGGAACACCCCGCCCTCAAATTGCGGCGTGCCGTCGGCACCGATGATGAGATCGCCGTCGCCCGGGCCGAAGCTGATCAGGCTGGTGAGCCCGATGCCCGAGCCGTCATCGTCGAAGGCGAGTAGCGTGCCGTCCGCCGAGTAGATCGCGAGCGTGGTGTCGAAGCCGGTCAGGTCTGAGGCGATCGTGTCGATCGTGACCGCGTCGCCCTCGACCGCGACCGCGCCGAGATCCGTGAAGCTCGAGGGCGCGGATGGCGACGCTGTGGAGCCGCCACCAATGAACGTGTCTAGGCCCGGCGCGACATCGGCGGCCGTGAACCACTCGACGGTCACGTTCGAGAAGGTGCTGCTGCCGAAGCCCTCGTTATCGAAGACCACGATGTCTACCGCGGGCAGGCCGCTGAAGCCGCCCGAGCCGTCGTCATCAAAGAATGCAGCGAAGGTCAGGCTCGGCGTAGGGCCCGCTGAGCCCGTTGCATTCAAGGCCGCAACATCTGCGGTGAAGAGCGTCGTGATACTGGGGTCACCAAATGCAACCGAGTAATCCGAGTCGAACGCGCCGGCCCCCGTCGGGTCGTCCGCGGCGTAGTCCGCAACGACACGGAACGAGATGTACGGGTTTGAGAAGTCGATCCCGCTCAGATCGAGCCCGGTGTCGAAGACATCGCCGGCCGCGATCGCAAAGTCCGCGACGCTGAACGTGGCCGTCTGCGCGAACGCGCCGCCCGCCGAAGCGGTCAGCGCAGCGAGAATCACAGCTTGCTTGGTCATGTCGTCCCCTCTTTCTTGGGCCGCGAGCTCTCGCGGCAGAGCCAGAACACTCGGCACGCCGCCGACACGCGGCACGCCAGAAGCCCGGAGAGGTCGGTGCGTGACGTCCTCGAGCAAGCTCAAACGCCGCGAGGGGAGACACACCGGACGGCGTACAACCAAGTTAAGGAATGAAGAACACCGTGCAAGATTTCACAGTGAAATTCTCGGAAATTCGTGGCACGTCATCGAATCGTTGGTTGTTAGGAGCAACCACTTTGGGTGAAATCAGAGTCTCCGCGCGCAGCCCCGCCCCCGTCGGCGGCCAGGACACCGGCGGCACCGGATGACGCTCGCTTATGGCTGCTGCGGTCAAGCCCTGACCAGGTTCACGGGACACCCGTGCACCGGGCCCGACCGCCGACGGAGGCGGGTCCAGGCTCGCCCCGGCTCTCGCCGAGGCCGCCGACCCGCGGCCACGATGCTAGCCGAGCTCCCGATTCCGATCGACCGCCACAACCGGGACCACACCGGCCGCGTACCTAAACTGTGCCCATGCCGCACCGAAACCAAGCCGACGGCCACGCCCACACCCACGGCGGCCAGGTCGATCTCTCCGCCCTCGAGCGCTCGCGGCTGCGGCAGGACGACGCCCTCGAACGCTCCCGCCGCGGCGCGCTGCTCTGGATCGTCCGCGTCGCCTTCGTGACGCTCGTCCTCATGGTCACGCTGCTCAACGTGCTCGAGTTCGGCGAATCCGTCGAGCCGGGCCTGCCCTTCGGCCTTGCGCAGTACTGGCCCGGCACGCTCGCGATCGCGGGAAGCCTCGCCGCGATCTTCATCCTTATCGATCTCATCACGCCCAACAAGAAGCTCTCGACCTTCTCCGGCATCCTCTTCGGCGTCCTCGGCGGGCTCATCATCGCCATCGCGCTGGGCTTCATCCTCGACCTCGTCGCGCTCTCGTGGGGCGTGGGCGAGGACTCCCAGATCATCAACACGATCAAGGTCCTCTTCGGCCTCTCGCTCGTCTTCCTGGGCGTCACGACCGTCCTGCAAACCCAGGACGACTTCCGCCTGGTCGTGCCCTACGTCGAGTTCGCCAAGCAGATGCGGGGCCCGCGCCCGCTGGTCCTTGATAGCTCCGCGCTGATCGATGCCCGCATCGCCGACGTCGCCGACACGGGCGTGATCCAGGCGCCGGTCGTCGTGCCGAGCTTCGTGGTCGCCGAGCTGCAGGCGCTCGCGGATTCGAGCGACAACCTCAAGCGCGCCAAGGGCCGCCGGGGTCTGGAGGTCATCGCCCGCCTGCGTCGTTCGGGCCGTGTGGGCCTGACGATCGACGAGACGCCGCTGCCGAACCAGGCGGTCGATCACAAGCTCGTCGAGCTCGCCCGCCAGATGCCCGGCATGCTCGTCACGGGCGACGTCGCGCTCGCCCGCATCGCCGACATCCAGAACGTCCCCGTGCTCAACCTCAACCAGCTCGCCAACGCCCTCAAGCAGTCCGTCATCCCGGGCGAGGAGCTCACCGTCGCCCTCATCAAGCCGGGCGAGCAGGAAACCCAGGCGGTCGGCTACCTCGACGACGGCACCATGGTCGTCGCCGAGGACGGCGCACACTCCATCGGCGAGCAGGTCACCCTGACCGTCCGGAGCAGCCTCCAGACCGTCGCAGGCCGCATGATCTTCGGCCGCATCGGCAACGAGGAACAGAACCCACAGCCTGAGCGGATGGCGGACGAACCCGAGACCGTCGAAGAAGTCCCGGCCGCGGATCCAGCCCCGGATCCAGACCCCGAGGCGGAAGCGACCAAGGAAGTCACGACCGCGAAGACACCCGCAGCACCAGTCCGGCGGGCGAAGGTGAACCGGGCCCGAAACCCGCGGCGGTAGTTATCCGAGTCGGGAACCGTCCCAAGGGCGTCGATGCCCGTGGCGAAGCGTCAGCACGCGGACCTCACACCGGTCTTCATCGACGCGGTAGTAGGCGAGGCGAGGACCAAGACTCATCCGTCGGATCTCTCCACGGCGAGCCTCGGAAGGTCGCTCCGCAAGCGGATGGCGGCGGGGCATGTCGCCGAGGGATTGCAACGCGTCAACAACCCCAAGGATCCAGCGTTCGGCAACATCCGAGCCCGCACCCTCGCCAAGCATGTAGACAACGAACGCGTCGATCTCGGCGAATACGCCCGGCGGGATGATGACCTTGTATGTCACGCGCTGCGGTTCGGACGGAACTTGCTGAGCAGACGCTCGCGGACCTCATCCGGGCTCATCCCGAGCCCCGCATCGATCTCGGCTTCCGACCGCTTGATCGCGTCGAGAATCTCCGGCAGATCGATCAACTCGTAGAGATCCTCATACGCCTCGCGGCTCATCACCACCGACTCACCCTCGTCCTCCCCATCCCCGCCGACAAACAACGGCTCGCCCGACGCACGGAGCCGCTCGTGGTGCTCACGGAGCCGCTTGGCGTAGTCGTCGAAGCTGGTCTGAGAGGCCGAATCACCCATGTCGCAAGTATACGAGCTTGGTCAAGACGATCCGGGTGCCACTGGCGGCTTGCCCGCCAGTGCGAACGTCGGACGGCACCCAACACTGGCGGCAGAGACCGCCAGTGGCACCCAATCCAAAGAGGTCTCTCAAAAGATCCCGACCCACGCGCCGATCATGTGCACGAAGCCGATTGCCGGGCCGATCAATAAGGCGAGCCGGTGCACCGCGCGTTCGCGCATGGAGTCTTCAAGCCGACGCCACCGCACCGCGGTCGCAACGAAGATCAACGCGTACACGCCAATCACCAGCGAGAGATGTGTCGTGAAGGGCGTGCCGTGGAAGCACTTTCCGAATCCAAAGAAGCCGAGCATCATGCTCACCGCGACCCCGATCGCTGCGAGAATGATCGTCCGCAGCGAGTAGCCGATCACGGAGATGTCGGTCAATGGCTCGTCCATCCGAGCCGCTTGTTCGGATTCTCAGCGTCGCCGTTCCGAAGGGCACGGTACCGTGCCGCCAATATCGCACTTTAACAAGGGCGAAGCACACAAACCGCGATCACGCTTACAACTGGGCAGCTGATGTACCAGAAGCGATGCACGATCCTCGCAGTCCGCGAGGTCCGCATGACACCTAGGAAGCAGCAGCCCAATCCCGCATACGACAGACAAACCGTCACCGGCACGACAATCGCCAGATCGTAAGACGTCGTCCGAAGACTCAGTGCTCGAAACACAAGCGGGATCATCACCGTCACGATCGATGCAACGGCCGCAAATGCAGCAAAGAGCAGGCTGTTCGCAACAAAGACCCAGCCCGGGCAAAGCTCGGACTTCTCCGCGACGTCAAACTGCTTCCCGCACTCTGGGCAGAACGCAGTCTGCTCCTCGACTTCGCATGGATACTCGCAGTCTGGACATGAAGCGAGGCTCACAGCTTCTTAAGCGCCCCCACCAGCTCATTAATATGCTCATCCGTATGAGCCGCCGACATCTGGATCCGCAGCCGCGCCGCGCCCTCGGGGACGACCGGGTAGCCGAAGCCGATCACGAACACGCCAAGTTCCATCAGCCGGTTGGACATGCTGATCGCCTTCGCGGTGTCGCCCACAATGATCGGGCAGATCGCGGTGGGGGACTCGAGCACGTCGAAGCCTGCGTCGCGGATCTTCGTGCGCACCGTCTCGACGTTGTGCTTGAGCCGCGTGACATGCTCAGGCTCATCCATGACGATCTCCATCGCCTTGTTCGCGCTGCACGCGACCGTCGCCGGCAGCGCGTTGCTGAACAGGGTCGGGCGGCCCCGCTGGATCATCAATTCTGTGCCGCGTGACGAGCCCGCGATGAACCCACCCGCGCCGCCGCCGAGCGCCTTGCCGAGCGTGCCGGTGAAGAAGTCCACCTCGCCCAGGTCGTTGCCGGTCGAATTCGCGGACGGCCCGCCGCCCATCATCCCGTAGTGCTCGTGCGTCCCACGCCCCGACCGCCCCATCACGCCGTGCCCGTGCGAGTCATCGACGACCAGCATCGCGCCGAACTCGTCGCACAGACGCCGCAGCCCCGGCAGGTCGGCGATGTCGCCCTCCATGCTGAACACGCCGTCCGTCACGATCCAGATCTGCCCCGTGACCTCGGGATCCGCGGCCGCCGCCTCGAGCTTCTCGCGCAGGTGCGCGAGGTCCGAGTGCTTGTAGACGCCCTTCTTCACGCCCTTCTTGATGACCGTCGCGAGCTTGATGCCGTCGATGATGCAGGCGTGGTTGAGCTCGTCCGAGAGGATCAGATCGCCCGGCTCGGCGAACGTCGGGTACAGCGCCTCGTTCGCCGTCCAGCACGAGACGAACGTGTAGCTCGACTCGGTGCCCATGAACTCGGCGATCGTCCGCTCGACCCGCTCGTGGCAATCGAACGTGCCGCAGATGAACCGGACCGAGGCCGTCCCCGCGCCGTACTTCCGGAGCCCCTCGATCCCCGCCTCGACGACCCGCGGCTCGTTCGCGAGCCCGAGGTAGTTGTTAGAGCAGAGGTTGATGACCTCCTGCTCGGTCCCGTCGTCGTGCCGGATCCGGACCGTGGGCCCCATGGGCGAGGTGATCGTCCGCAGCGACTTGTACTGCCCCGTCGATTCGAGCGTCTGGAGGGTCTCGTCCGTGCGGGCAACAAAGGGGAAGGCGGCGCTGGTCGTCATCGAAAGTCTCCTGAAACCGGTCTCGCCCGGATCCTATCGGGCAACCCGGGCGAACCCGGAGCGTTGGACCGGGGGTGGGCAGGGGTCGGGCCCGCAGAGGGCCGCTAGCATCATTCAGGACGACGGGATCCGCGGGGGAGGACACCCCCGCTCGGGTTCCGTCTGGGGCGGCATGCGTGAAAGCCGCAGGGAGCGCCGGCGTTGATGAAGTCCATCTCCAAGGTGCTCCGCATCGGCGCGGGCGTCGTCGCGCTGCTGCTCGCGCTGGGCATCTTCTTTGTCCTCAAAGAGACCAAGCCCGAAGCAGACCGCACCGACGGCCGCCGCCCGCCCATCAGCGTCAACGTCATGGTCGCCGAAAGCCGCGACGTCCCCCGCGTCTGGAGCGGCTACGGCACCGCCCGCGCGATGGACGCCTCCAACCTCGCCGCCGAGGTGGACGGCCGCATCGTCGAACGCCCCGAGACCATCGAAGCGGGCGTGCAGGTCGGGCAGGGCGAACTGATCGTCCTGGTCGATCCCACCAACTACGAGCAGGCCCTCGCCGCCGCGCAGCGCAACGCCGAGGCGCTGCGGTACGAGCTCTCGGGCCTCGAAGTTGAAGAGCAGCGGCTCAGCGAGCAGATCGAGCTGAGCGAAGAAGAAGTCCGCGTCGAGGAACGCGACCTGCAGCGCGCCGAGGACGCCTTCGAGCGCGGCGCTGGCAGCCGCAGCGAGGTGGACCGCTTCCGCCAGGTGCTCCAGTCCCAGAAGCGTGCCCTCACCACGCTCCGCCAGCAGTTCGAGCTGATCCCCTCCCGACGCGCCGCGCTGCAGGCCCGCCTGCTCGGCGCCGAGGCCGACGCGCGACTCGCGGAGGAGAACGTCACCCGCACGCAGATCCGCGCGCCCTACGCCGGCACGCTGCAGGCCGTGGACGTCGAAGAGGGCGAGTTCATCGGCCGCGGCCAGCGCGTCGCCCGCGTCGTCGATCTCGCCCGCATGGAGATCCCCGTCCGCCTGCCCGTCACCGCGGGCGACTCGGTCCGCCCGGGCGACCGCGTCCTCCTCCGCCCCGACGGCAACGACAACGACACGATCTGGCAGGGCAGCGTCGTCCGTGTTGCGCCCGAAGCCGACCGCGACTCGCGCACGCTGACCGTCTTCGCCGAGGTCCGGCAGGACCCGCGGGCCGACCGCGCCCAGCTCCTCCGCCCGGGCCGCTTCGTGACCGCTCAGGTCTTCGCCGCCGACCGGTCCGCCCGCGTGCTGGTGCCGCGCCGCGTCGTCGATGTCGATCGCGTGCTGGTCGCGCGCGAGGTCGATGACGACGATCCCGCGCTCGACCGCTTCGACCTGACCTCGTCGGGCCGAGTCCGCCGCATCGTCGAGGTCCAGGTCAACGTGGACCGCGCGCTCGAGGGCTCCTTCCCCGAGATCGACCCCATCGAGGACCAGTGGGCTGCGCTCGAGCAGGCGGGCGTTGATCCGACCGCCGCCCTGCAGCCGGGCGACCTCGTCGTGCTCAGCAATCTCGACTCCCTCCGCCCCGGCTCAATCATCGACGCCCGCTTGCTCGGTGAGGACGCCCAGGCCTCCCGCAACGGACCGCAGGGAGACACCCCGTGAGCGCTCTCGCCGCCTTCGGCGTCAAGAAGCCCGTCGTCGCGAACCTCGTCATGTTCGCGATCATCGGCGCGGGCATCATCTTCGGCTCGCGCCTCACCCGTGAGTTCTTCCCCGAGATCCGCCCCACGCAGGTCTCGGTCTCCGCGCCCTATCCAGGCGCCGCCCCCGAAGAAGTCGAGGACGCGCTCGCTGTCAAGATCGAAGACGCAATCGCCGACCTCTCCGACGTCAAGGAGATCAACTCCACCGTCACCGAGGGCGCCGCGTCGGTCCTCATCGAGTTCAAAGAGGGCGTCAACATCGACGCACGCGTCGCCGAGGTCAAGCGCGAGATGGACGCGCTGCAGGACCTGCCCGACGCGACCGACCGCATCATCGTCACCAAGATCGAAGCCGAGCTCCCCGCCGTCATCCTCGCGCTCTACGGCGACGTCCCCGAACGCGAGCTCAAGGACGCCATCCGCGATATCCGCGACGACCTCCGCACGCTGCCCGACATGGGCGAGCTCCGTATCGGCGGCATCCGCACCGATGAGATCGTCGTCGAGGTCCGCCCGTCCGCGCTCCTCGAGCACAACCTCGGGCTCGCCGACGTCGCCGACCGCATCAACCAGGCGATGATCGAGCTACCCGGCGGCTCCATCCGCGCCGCAACAAGCAACGTCTCCATCCGCTCGCTGGGCCTCGAAGAACGAGCCGCAACCGTCCGCGAGGTCGTCGTCAAGTCGCTCCCCGATGGTCGCGTCGTCCGCCTCGACGACGTCGCGACCGTCTACGACGGCTTCTCCGACATCCCCACCATCAGCCGCCTCAATGGCAAGCCCGCGGTCAACCTCACCGTCTTCCAATCGGGCGACGACGACTACGTCACGATGGCCGATCTCGTGAAGGCCTACGTCGCCGGACGCAACGGCGAGCAGTTCAAGCCCACCGTCCTCGAGCGCGTCTCGATGCTCATGGCACAGTTCGGCCTCAAAGGTCAGCTCGCCCGCGCCGAGACCGACGAGGACAAGGCGGTCATCCAGGCACAGCTCGACGACCCGTGGAGCCTCATCCCAGCCACCAATCGCATCGCCGCCTACCAGTTCGGCAAGAAGCGGTCCGACATCGCCTTGCCCGGCACGCTCGTCACCACCACCGATCTCTCCCGCATCGTCACCGGGCGGCTCGACCTGCTCACCCGCAACGCGCTCTTCGGGGGTCTGCTCGTCTTCCTCGTGCTCGTGCTGCTGCTCAACTGGCGCGTCAGCTTCTGGGTCGCCGCGGGCCTGCTCATTAGCCTGCTGGGCACCGTCGCCGTGATGTACTTCGCGGGCGTCACGCTCAACGTCATCAGCATGTTCGGGCTGATCATCGTTATCGGCATCCTCGTCGATGACGCGATCGTCGTCGCCGAGAACATCACCGCGCGCCACGAGAAGGGTGAGCCCGCGCTCGTCGCCGCGATCAACGGCACCAGACAGGTCAACTGGCCCGTCGTCGCGACGGTGCTCACCTCTGTCTGCACGTTCCTCCCGCTCGCGCTCGTCGAGGGCCAGATCGGCGACTTCCTGGGCGTCCTCCCCGTCATCGTGGGCGTCTCGCTGCTCGTCTCGCTCATCGAGAGCCTCTTCATCCTCCCGAGCCACATGGGCCACAGCTTGAAGTCCGCCGACAAGGCCCACGCGCGCCACAAGGAAGGCATCCTGAGCAAGCTCGACCACCGTCTCGACCGCGGACGCGAGTGGTTCTTCGGCACGCTGATCGTCCCGCGATACATGGCCGTCCTGCGCTGGTGCGTCAGGGCCCCCTACACCGCGACCGCGATCTCCGTCGCGATCGTGATCGGCTCGGTCGGCATGATCGCGGGCGGCCGCCTCGAGTTCATCTTCTTCGAGGAAGACGACGCCGAGACAATCTCCGTCGAGCTGTCCATGCCCATCGGCACGCCCCTCGCGCAGACCGAGTCCATCCTCGCGATCATCGAGGACGCCATCGAATCCCAGGGCGACGACGTCGCCAGCTACTTCACCTCCGCCGGCTCGATCTCGGCTCTCGACGGCAGCGGCGCGCAGAGCTCCTTCGCGACGCACATCGGGCAGATCATTATCGAGCTCAAGCCCGTCGAGTCACGCGATCGCCCGAGCCCCGTGATCATCCAGGACATCCGCCGCGAGTTCGGCACGCTCACGGGCGTCAAGAGCCTCCGCATCGCCGCGCAGCAAGGAGGCCCGGGCGGGGCCGCGCTCAACTACACCCTCGTCGGCAACGACCAGGACCAGCTCGAAGCCGCCGGCGACGCCCTCATGCAGCACATGGCGACCTTCGCGGGTGTCGTCGATATCTCCACCGACTCCGAATCGGGCCAACGCGAGCTCCGCTTCGATCTCAAGGACGGCGCCGCCGAGCTGGGTTTCACGAGAGCCAGCCTCGGACGCCAGCTCCAGGGCTTCGCCTTCGGCATCGAGGCGTTCACGTTCGCCGGTGAGCGCGAGGACGTCGATATCCGCGTGCTCCTGCCCGAGGACACCCGCCGCTCGCTCGCCGCGATCGAGGATCAGTACGTCTTCACGCCGCAGGGCCAGCCCGTGCCCCTCCGCGAGGTCGCGAACATCACCGAGGGTGAGGCCTACGCGACCATCCGCCGCCTCGACCGCAAGAAAGCCGTCGCGATCCAGGCCGACGTTGATCGATCCACCGGCGCGAACCCCGACGAGGTCTCGGCTGCGATCGCGCCGTTTATCGCCGATTTGCCGAACCAGTTCCCGGGCGTCAACGTCGAGCTCCGGGGCCGCCAGCAGGACTTCGCCGATTCGTTCGCGACGCTCCCGATCGGCATGGCCGCCGCGTGCGGGCTGATCTATGTCATCCTCGCCTGGCTCTTCGGCAGCTACACCCAGCCGCTCGTCGTCATGACCGCGATCCCGTTCGCGTCGATCGGCATGATCTGGGGCCACGTCGTGCTGGGCTACGCGATGACCTTCCTGAGCCTCATCGGCTTCGTCGCTCTCTCGGGCATCGTCGTCAACGACTCGCTCATCTTCATGGAGTTCTTTAACGGTAAACGCCGCGACGGGCTCGACGTCCGCGAAGCCGCCCTCGAAGCCGGTCGCGCCCGCGTCCGCGCGATCCTGCTCACCACGATCACCACCGTGATCGGCCTCACCCCGCTCCTGCTCGAGCCAAGCTTCCAAGCCAAGTTCCTCATCCCGATGGCGATCACCATCTGCGGCGGGCTCATCTCCGCAACAGGCATCATCCTGATCGTCCTGCCCTGCCTGCTCGTCATCCTCCACGACATCCGCCGCGTACTCGTCGGCATCTGGACCGGCGAGATGCCCGACCAGCTCCCCGCCGCCGGCATCGAGGACGATGTCGATCTGCAACGCTGGGCCAGCTTCAAGCAGGCAACCGAGCGGGACTAGCGAACGGAACGGTCCGCCCTCAGTCCTCACTCATCGGGATTTCAATCGACCCCCGCTCCGTCCCGCGCAGGATCTCAAGCTGCTGCAGCACCTGCCCGCGCCGGATCCGCTCATCCCGCTCGAGCAGGATGTCCTCCCGCCGAAGACCCGCCCGCGCCGCAGGCGACTCGGGCTGCACATACAGGATCAGCTCGCCCTCGATGGGCCGCAGGTACCGCAGCTCCTTCGAGATCTCGGGCGTCATCTCGATCACGACCACACCAAGCTCATAGAGCGGCGTGCCGTTCCATCGATCCGCCAGCGACCGCATGAACCCCGTCGCGGCATCGGCAAGCTCCGCCGAGAGCGTCACGACCTCGTTCTTGTCGCGCAGCACGTCGAGCTTCACGGGCTCGCCCGGCGCGACCAGACTGATGATGTTCCGCGCCCGGTTGATCACGTCCTCGCCGAGCCCCTCGATGGGCCGATCGTTCACCGCGAGCAGCACGTCCCCGTCGCGCAGCCCCGCCATCTCCGCCGGCGTGTCGTCGAGCACCCGCGCGATCCGGATCCCGATACCGGGCTGCAGCCCGAGGCTCCGCGATTCCTCCGCCGCAAGCTCCGCGAAGCTCACACCCAGATACCCGCGCTCCACACGCCCGTACCGCCGGATGAGATCCACAACGCCCTCGACCACCGCCGCCGGGATCGCAAACCCGATCCCGTTCGACCCGCCTCCGCGGCTCGCGATCGCCGTGTTGATCCCAACAATCCGACCCTCCAGATCGATCAACGGCCCGCCCGAGTTCCCCGGGTTGATCGAGGCGTCGGTCTGGATGAACTCCTGATAGATCGAGTTGTCGCTCGGGCTGCCGACCTGCGTCCTGCCCTTCGCGCTCACGATCCCCGCGGTCACCGTGTTCGAGAACCCGAAGGGGCTCCCGAGCGCCAGCACCCACTCGCCGACGTCGAGCCGGTCCGAATCGCCGAACGGCGCCTCGACCAGATCCTCCGCGTCGATCCGGAGCACCGCCAGATCCGCGAGGTTGTCCGCGCCGATCTGCTCCGCGACCACCTCGCGACCGTCGTAGAGCCGCACGACCAGCCGGTCGCCGTCCTCCACCACATGGTTGTTGGTGACGATGATCCCCTCAGCCGCGTCGATGATCACGCCCGAGCCAAGACCCGTCTGGACCTCCTCGGGCTCCGAGACGACACGCCGGCCGAAGCGATCGCGCCCGAGCACGCGCTGCCGCGTCTGCTCCGTCGTGATGTGCACCACCGCCTGCTCGACCCGCTTCGCCGCGTTCTTGAACGCCGACGACAGCCGCCGCGCAAAGTCCAGGTCCGCCGCCTCGTCCGCCGACATCCGGATCGGCTGCTCCGCCTCAACGACCGCGGGCAGTCCCGTCTCTGACCTCGGAACCGATCCCGGAGCCGACGCCGCTAGCCCGGCCGCCCCAACAACACCGACCGCAAGCAAACCACCAGCAAGCCCGGCCGCCAGCGACCGCGCCGAACCAGTTCCAGCGTTCAGGAAGTTCGTCATAGATGATGTCCTCCGGTCCCAATGCGTGCCCAGCCAGGCACGCGGCAAGCTCAGGTCGGCGTTCGACGCCTACTCCCGCCCGTATTCGGCCCAGGAGCTCGGCGTTTCTGTCACCCGAACGCGCTCCAACCGGATCCCGCTCGGGAACTGATAGGTCGAGCCCTCCGCGTCACGCAGCGTCTCGCCCGCCGAGAGCGCCCGCTCGACCCGCTCATAGATGAGCCGCGCGAGCACCTCCGTCGTCGGATCCTCGTCCAGCTCGATCACCCGGTCGGCGATGCCGCCTTCTCTCAGATGAACGATCGAGGGGTCGTCCTTGTTCACCACCAGCGCGTGATCCAACCGGTCCAGATAGTCCGCGAGCGTGAGCTTGAGCGCCTTGAAGTCGCACACCATGTCGTGATCGTCGAGCGTCTCTGCCGAGACGATCACGTCCACCCGCCGCGAGTGCCCGTGCGGGTACCGGCACCGCCCCGGGTGCTTGCTCAGCATGTGCCCGCTCTCGATGTCAAAGCTCTTGCAGACCCGGTACCGCACGGCGTCACTCCTATCTCACGAACGATCAGACTGTAGAGCCTCATCGATCACCCGCCGCTGCAGATTCGAGATCCCGAGCCCGTCCAGCTCCGAGACCGCCACCCGCCGCCGCCCGCCGATCGCCCGCCCGCCCGACCCCAGGATCACCCGGACCTCAAAGATCCGATGCGTCGTGATGTACTCGAACGCCGCCACCACCCCGGCCGCGCCCGCCTCGGTCTCCGGCTGTGTCTCCGGTTCAGTGTCAGTCTCCACCGTCGGCGTCTGCCACAGCCCCGCCCACATGCCATCCCGGGGCCGCTGCTCCACCAGGACCCGCCCCCGCGCGTCCCGATCCACCGTCGCGACCGCGTACACCCGCTTCTGCTTCGCCTTGATCTTCGGCAACGGGATCTCCTCCTGCCGCCCTGATGCCCGCGCCGCACAATGCGCCGCCACCGGGCACCGATCGCACCGCGCCCCCTTCGGCACGCACACCGTCGCCCCAAGCTCCATCACCGCCTCGCCCGTCTCGCAAGGACGATCCGCCGCCTCAAGCAGCGCCCCCATCTGCTCCCACGCCCACGCGTCCGTCGCCCGCTCCCCCGCGCGGCCCTCACGCCCCGCAATCCGAAGCAGCACCCGCGTCACGTTCCCATCGACAAACGCCGAGGGCTCGCCGTGCGCGAGCGTCGCGATCGCACCAGCCGTGTACCGCCCGATCCCCGGTAGCGCGAGCAGCTCCTCCACCCCGTTCGGCACCTCGCCCCCGTGCCGCTCGACCACCGCCCGCGCCGCCGCGTGCAGCAACCGCGCCCGCCGGTAGTACCCGAGCCCCGACCACATCGCGAGCACGTCATCCTCGCTCGCCGCCGCCAGCGTCGCCGCCGTCGGGAACCGCTCGACAAAGGACCCGAACTTCTCCAGCACCCGCGCCACCTGGGTCTGCTGCAGCATGATCTCGCTGACCAAGACCCGGTACGGATCCCGCCGCGTCGCCCGGCCGGTCGCCGTCCCCGCCGCCCGCCAAGGCAGATCCCGCGCCGCCGTGTCGAACCACGCCGCAAGCGCCCTCGCGACCCGGCCATGCTCGATCTTCTCAGCCATCAAAGCCTTCCAGCACCGCCTTCACCGCCTTGCGGATCGGCCGCCAGTCCGCCTCAGCACGCTTCCCGATCGTGATGAACGCCACGTGGATCAGCACGTTCGTCACCCCCTCGATCCCGAACAGCGCCTCCGCGAGCCCGTCGCCCGCCTCGGCCGCCTGCTCGGCGTTGAAATACGACCGCGGCGCCGCCGTCGGCGCGGGCTCGACCAGGCACTTGATCGCGTTCACGTTCGGCGTTTGCTCAAAGTCACGGACGGTGTAGCTCACGGAATCGGGCCCTTCCTGCCGAAAGCGGATTCATCGCTATTGTTGAAGTGTCGCTGTCGCCGCGCGCACCCGCCGCGGAACGCCGCACCGAGCAGAGGACCATCGCCGGATGCCGATCGACCGGATCACCGACCTGATCGACCGCCTCGGGGCCTACCCGTGGTGGGCGATCATGCTCGAGCTGATCCTCATCTGGATCGCCGTCTACCTCGTCGTCCGCTTCGTCCAGGGCACCCGCGCCGCGTCGGCCATCAAGTCCCTGCTCCTGATCGCCGTCGTCGTCACCCTCGCCGTCCGCATCCTGGGCGATCAGGAGCTCTTCGGCCGCATCGCGTATCTCTACGACCGCGCCGTCGCCCTGCTCGCGATCGTCCTCGTTGTCGTCTTCCAGCCCGAGCTCCGCCGCGCCGTCATCCGGCTCGGCGAGAGCTCCGTCTTCGGCCGGCGCTCGACCCAGATCGAGCTCACCGCCCGCGAGATCGCCCGCGCGTGCCAGTTCCTCTCCAAAGCCCAGTTCGGCGCGATCCTCGCGATCGAACGCTCCGCGGGCCTCCGCCACCTCATCGAAGACGGCGGCACCGTCATCGACGGCGAGGTTAGCGCCCGCCTCCTGCAGACCATCTTCCACCCGGGCTCGGCGCTGCACGACCTCGCCGTCGTGATCCGGTCGGGGCGCGTCGCCGCCGCCCACGTCCAGCTCCCGCTCGCCGAGCCCGAGGACATGCCCAGCCCCGAGTTCGGCTCGCGCCACCGCGCCGCCGTGGGCCTCACGCGCGATTCCGACGCGCTCGTCGTCCTCGTCTCCGAAGAGACGGGCCACATCCGCTTCGCCGAGCACGGCAAGCTCAGCCCGCCCATCTCGCCCGAGGAACTCGAGATCGAGATCCAGGAACGCCTCGGCGCCCCGCCCGAGCCCGTCCCGCCCGAGCAGACCACCTCCATGAGCGACGAGGGCATGGTCAAGCCCGACGGCTCGGGTGAGCCCGACCGCGCCGACCAGAGCACCGGCGCGCCCACGCCCGCGAACCCGGCCACCGCGAAGGAGGCCACCGCGTGAAAGGCACCCCGTCCTTCGGCACCGCCGCGCTGGTCACCTTCGTCACGATCGTCGTCTGGGCACTCGCCGAGACCCAGACCCTCCGCACCGAACTCGTCACCGCCTCCGTCAGCTTCGCGCCGGGCTCGCCCGACCTGCTCGTCCGCGTCGCGCCGAACGAGAACTGGCCGGGCTCCGTCGAGCTCGAGCTCTCGGGCCCCGCCGGCTCGATCGACCGCCTCCGCGAGCGTCTCGCCTCGGGCATCGCGCTGACCGCCAACCGCGAGATCAGCGTCTCGACCGGCAGGCAGACGATCGACCTCCGCGACACCATCCGACGCAACGAGGCGTTCAGCGACGCGGGCGTCGCCATCGTCCGCAGCTCGCCCGAGCGCGTCGCGATCGAGATGGAGCGCGTCGAGGTCATCCGCCGGCCCGTCGCCCTCGAGGCCGCCGGCGCGCAGCTCCGAGGCACGCCCACGATCACGCCCGCCGAGGTCGAGGTCCGCGTCGCCGCCCAAGCAGCGAGCCTCATCCCCGAGTTCGTCATCGCCCGCCCGCCAGCCGACCGCATCGCGAGCCTGACCCCGGGCGTCGCGACCACCATCGAGGATGTCCCCGTCGAGGTCCCGGGCGTCCGCCCGTGGGGCCTGTCGATCGCGCCCGCCCGCGTCGCGGTCACGATGGAGCTCCGCACCGCGACCGATTCGATCGTCTTCCCCGCGCTGCCCGTCCGCGTCCTGCTTCCCTCCGACGCCGTCGGCAAGTGGGCCGTCGAGATCGCCGAAGCCGACCGCTTCCTCCGCGACGTCCGCGTGACCGGCCCCGCCGCCACAATCAACCAGTGGCGACAACGCGAGTTCGAGCCCGTCGCCCTCATCACCCTCCGCGGCCCCGACCTCGAGACCGGCGGCGGCACCACCCGCGCCGCCCTCATCCAGATGCCGGCCTCCTTCACCGCCACCATCGAAGACGCCGACATCGCCTACACCACCCGCCGCCTTCTCGACGTCGTCCCCGCCATGCCCGCCGTCGAACGCAACGAAGACCCACCCCCGGCCGAGAACGAAACAACCCCGCCGCCAACGACCGACCCCGGAACCGATCCCAGCACCGACCCCGGAACCAACCCCGGCACCGGTGAAGGCGGCCCCCAAACCGACACCCCAGACGACGGCCGCCCGGACGACGGCACCCCCGCTCCCGAAGCCCTCCAGGACGCCCCGGACACCCCGGCCCCCGCCCCCCCGACCCCCGACCCGCCCGCCG
>JBCDKU010000047.1:0-21061 GCA_038746265.1 Planctomycetota bacterium | reverse complement strand
TTGGAAAATTGCACCTTGTCTTCGGTCGCGTCGATATCCAGATCAATCCGAAACACCCCGTCAAAGCGCGAGCAGCAGCAAGAGCAGCAGACGCAGGGTGAGCCTGGCGCGATTACCGATGAGCAGCTCGATCGGCTTTCGGACACGCTCGATCGGCTCGCGGAGCGGCAGCGGCAGGGCAAGCAGAACGCCGAGGACGCGGAGCGGCTCAGGCAGCGGGCGGAGGACCTGCTGAAGGACGCCTCGCCCGAGCAGCGGCAGCGGCTGGCGGACCTGGCGAAGCGGTTGCAGGAGCGGCGGCGACAGCGGAACAGCGACCTGCCGTTCTCGGAAGAGCTTGCCGATCTGCGCGGCGAGCCGCGCGAGGCGGGCGATCAGCAGGAGCGTGTGGTCGGCGAGCGTCCTCAGGAGCCCGGCGCGGAGCCGCCGCCGGCGGGGTTCGAGGGCGCGCGGAGTGCGGAGCGTGTCCGCGAGGCGGCCGAGGGCGCGCAGCGGGCGCTCGAGCAACAGGTCGTGCCGCGGCGGTACCGCAGGGCGATCCGCGAGGTCTTCGATCGGCTCGGGACGGGCTCGGGTGAGCGTTCGCTTGACCCGGTGCCGCCGATCGGAGAGGACGCCAAGCCGCGGTCCGGTGGCGGCGGGTGATGCTCGGTCCGTTGACATTCGAGCGGCCGATGCTCTTGCTGCTCGCGGTGCTGGCGCTGCCGCTGGGCGCGATCGTGTGGTACGCGTTCGCGTCGATGTCGCGGCTGCGTCGTTCGACCGCGATCGCGCTGCGGACGGTGCTGCTCACGCTGCTCGCGCTGACGCTTGCCGGCGCAGCCTCGGTGCGGCAGACATCGAGTCTTGCGACGATCGTGATCCTCGATCGCTCAGGATCACTGAGCAGGTACGCGGACCTTGGACGGAACGAACTCGGCGAGACGGTGTCGCTCGACGGCGCGGCTGCGGAGTTTCTTGCTCGCGCTCAGGAGTCACGCCGCGCGGATGACATGCTCGGCGTGATCGCGGTGGGGGCGTCTCCGCGCGTGGCGGCTGCGCCGTCGCGGCTCGACGTTGCGTCGCGGGTGTTGCCCGAGGTCGAGGGATCCGCGACGGACCTCGCGGGCGCGATCCGCCTCGCGGCGGGGCTGATACCGCCGGACGCGGCGGGCCGGATCGTTGTGGTTTCAGATGGTCTGGCGACGACAGGCGATCCGAGGCGCGCGGTCGAGGCGCTGGTCGCGGGCGATCGGGGGGAGCCGATCACGGTGGATGTTGTTCCGATCGACTTCGCGGTCGAGCGCGAGGTGATCGTCGAGCGTGTCGATGCGCCGCCGCGGGCGGCGTCGGGATCGGTCGTGCCGGTGCGGGTGCAGCTGCGGGCCGCTGCGCCGGCGACCGGCACACTCCGGCTTCTGCGCGAGGGCCGCGAGGTGGATGCGAACGGCCCGCTGCCCGGTCGCGGTCGGCGGATCACGCTCGAGGCGGGGACGCGTGTTGAACTGATCGAGGTGGACCTCGGGAACGAGCGTCTTCACCGCTTCGAGGCGGTGTTTGAGCCGGACCTCGACGACGCGGGCGAGGCCGTCGCGGATCGAAGCCTCGAGAACAACCGCGCGACGGCGTTCACGCTCACGCCCGCGGCGGGCTCGGTGCTGGTGCTCGACGGGGTCTCCGCGGCGGAGCCGACCGGCGCGGGCATGACGCTGCCAAACGCCTTGCGCGACGTGGGCCTCGAGGTCGAGGTCGCGGTGCCGGCCGCGATGCCGCGGTCGCTGGTCGCGATGCAGTCGCATGATCTGGTGATCCTGCAGAACGTTCCGGCGGATGCGCTCGACGAGACCCAGCAGGCGCTGCTCGAGGACTACGCACGCGATCTCGGCGGCGGCGTGCTGTTCACGGGCGGACCACAGGCGTTCGGCGCGGGCGGCTGGAAAGGCTCGGCGATCGAGGATATCTTCCCGCTGCGGCTCGACCTGCCCGATCGGCTGGTCATCCCCGAGGCGGCGATCGTGATCGTGCTCGATCGCTCGGGCTCGATGGCGGACTCGGTATTGGGCTCGGCCCGCTCGCAGCAGGAGATCGCGGGCGAGGCCGCGGCTCGCGCGGTCGAGTCGCTTGAGGCGACCGATCTGGTCGGTGTGATCTCGTTCTCGAGCACGCCGACGACCGAGGTCAAGCTCGGGCCGAACTCGAACCCGGAACGCACGGCTTCGCGGATCCGCGGGATCACGTCCAACGGCGGCACCGCCCTCGCGCCCGCGATGCGGAGCGCGCAGTCGCAGCTCAAGGACGCCGAGGCGAAGACCAAGCACGTCATCATCCTGACCGACGGCCGTAGCCAGAACGCCGAGATCCTGCCGATGATCGCCGAGGCGATGCGCGACGACGGCATCCGCGTGAGCACGATCGGTGTCGGCGACGCGTCGGACAACGACACGCTCGAGCGCGTCGCGCAGCGCGGCGGCGGGACGTTCTACAGCGTTGTGAACCCGAACGTGCTGCCGCGGGTGTTCCTGCGTGCGGTCCGCGTGGTGCGGTCGCCGCTTGTGCGTGAGCAGCCGTTCCAGCCGCGGGTGCTGCCGACGGCGTCGCCGCTCACGGCGGGTGTTGAATCAACGCCGGGCCTGGACGGCTTGACGCTGACGCGGTTCCGCGACGATCCCGGCATCATCACCGCGATGGCGCACCCCGAGGGCGAGCCGCTGCTCGCGCACTGGACGGTCGGGCTCGGCCAGGTCGCGGCGTTCACGTCCGACGCCCACGAGTGGGCCGAGCTCTGGCTCGACTGGCCCGGCTACCGCGGCTTCTGGGCGCAGGTCGCGCGGTCGCTCTCACGGCCCGACGAGCGGCCGATCGGCGAGCTGACGGCTTCGCTCGATGGCTCGGGCGCACGCGCATCGATCCGCTTGGCCGCCGAGGATGAGGCGGGCACGCCGCTTGATTTGTTGAGCGTGCCCGCGACGGTCTACGCGCCCGACGGCACCACGCGCGACGTTCGGCTGCTGCAGACGGGTCCCGGTCTGTACTCGGCCGATCTCGGTGTCGATCTTCCCGGCACGCATGTGATCGTTGCGAAGCCGGCGCTTGCGGGCGACGCGCTGCCGCCGGTGATCACGGCGGTGAACGTCCCGGCCGGTGCGGAATACCGGCGGCTGCGGTCCGACCGCGCGGCGCTCGAATCGCTCGCGGCCGCGACGGGCGGTGATGTGTACGAGCTCAGCGACCTGCTGGGTGAGAACGCGCCGGATCTGTTTGCTCGGACGGGCATCCGCCCGCGCGAGGCGCGGACGCCGCTGTGGCCGCTGCTGCTCGGGTGGAGCGTCGTTGTGTTCCTGCTCGACGTCGGAACGCGGCGGATCGCGTGGGACCGGCTGATCGATCCGGAGTGGCGGCGTGAGATCGCGGCTTCGACCGCGCGGGCCGACTCGATCTCGGCGACGCGGATCCGGTCGAAGCGCGATCAGCCTGTGAGCGATCGCGCACCGGTCGCCGCCGCGACGGCCGCGCTGAGCGACAAGGACGCCCGGCGTGTCGCGTCCGAGCAGGCGAGCAAGAGATACGAGGCCCAGCGTGAGCGCCTCGCGGCGATCCGTGCGAAGCGGGACGAAGTCGAGAAGGGTGATTCGGCCGACAGTGCGGCCGACGAGCCATCGTCGGGTCTGCTGGCGGCGAAGCGCCGCGCGCGTGAGCGATTTGAAGAATTGGAATAGAGGTTCTGAGAAGCTTGCCCGGTGCGAGTCGGCGTGCTATACTCAAAGCGGCCGTGTAGGCCAGACGAGAGAGGAATCCGAGAAATGCCGAGCACCCGAACGATCGTTGCCACGAGTATCGTGATCGCCGCCTCCGCGGCGTCCGCGCAGACCAGCGTGAGCTTCCCCGATTTCTCGAACACCAACGGGCTGACGCTGTCCGGATCGGCGACGGCGCTCAGCACGAGCGACGGCGACATCATCCGCCTCGCGGCCCGGAACGAGTTCAGCGGCAGCGTGTTCAGCTCGACACCGATCTCGGCCGCACAGTTCTCCGCAGCGTTCAGCTTCCGGATCACCGATCCGGGCGGCATTACCGATGCTTTCGGCGAGCGCGGTGCCGACGGGCTGGTGTTTGTCGTGCAGACCGTGTCCGACGACATCGGCGGCGGCGGCGGCGGGCTGGGCTACTCGGGCATCGCGCCGTCCGTTGCGGTCGAGTTCGACACCTTCGGTAACACGACCTTCAACGATCCATCGTCCAACCACGTCGGTATCGACGTTAACGGCAGCGTGACGTCGCTTGTCACCGCGAACTTCGCGCCTGACTTCGACAACGGCGAGGACTTCTTCGCGTGGGTCGATTACAACGGGCAGTTGCTGACCGTCTCGGTGAGCGAAACCAACGTGCGTCCTGCTGCGCCGCTGCTGAGTCTTGCGATCGATATCCCCGCGACCATCGGTCAGGGCTCGGCCTTCGTCGGCTTCACGGCCGGCACGGCGTCCGCGTGGGGCAACCACGACCTGCTGAGTTTCAGCTACGACTCGACGATTCCCGCGCCGGCCGGCGCCGTTGTGTTGGGGCTCGGTGGGCTCGCGGCTTCGCGTCGCCGCCGCTGAGTCTCAGATCAGCTTCCCCGAGAGCGAGAGCCCGGAGCCGTCGGTGATCCTCGCGCGGACCATGGTGCCGATGAGGTCTTCGGGTGCAGTCGGACCGCCGGTGCTTGCGTCGAAGTGCACGATCAGGTCGCCGTCGGTGCGGCCCGCGAGCTGGACGGTGTCCGTCTCGATGGTCGGCTCGGCGAGCGCTGCCGCGGCCGCGGATGACTTGCCGCCCACGGTGAGCGAGATCATGCCGCTGCCCGGCTTGATATCGATGCCTCGCTTCTTGCGTTCCTTGCGGCTGTAGCCCTCGACGAGCAGGTCGAACTCGCGGCCGATCTGCTGCTGGGCGATCTCGGTCGAGATGGTGTGCTGCACCGCGAGCAGGTGGTTGTTCCGCTCGCGCTTGACCGCATCGGGGACGTCGTCGGGGATCTTGTCGTAGGCGACGGTGCCGGGGCGGGGCGAGTACTTGAAGATGAAGCAGTTCTTGTACCGCGTCCGCTCGAGCAGATCGACGGTCATCCGGAACTCGTCATCCGTCTCGGTCGGGAAGCCCACGATGATGTCGCCCGAGAGCATCAGTGGGCGGCCGATCTCGGGCTGGTCGAGGTAGTGTCGGCAGCGGTCGATGAACTCGTCGTACTCGCCGATCGTGTAGCCGCGGTTCATCTTCTTGAGCATCCGGTCGCTGCCGGTCTGCGCGGGGACGTGGATGTAGCGGCAGATCCGCGGGTGATCGCGGATGACCTCGAGGACGTCGTCACCGAAGTCGCGGGGGTAGCTCGTGACGAAGCGCAGCCGTTGGATCGCGGGGACCTCGTCGTGGATCCGCGCAAGCAGGTCGGCGAAGGTCGTGACGCTCTCGCCCGCGAGCGGGTCGCGGCGGTGCCCGCCCTTGAACGCCCGGCCCTTCTGCGGCTGCGTGATGCCGTCCACGGTCACTGCGGCGCCGTGCTCGAAGCGGTAGTGGTTGACGGTCTGCCCGAGCAGCGTGATCTCGATCACGCCCGCGTCGGCGAGCTTCTTGCACTCGTCGATGATGTGGTCCGGCGGGCGGTGCACCTCGGCGCCGCGCGTGAACGGGACGACGCAGTAGGTGCAGAACTTGTTGCAGCCGCGCGTGATCCGGACGTAGGCCGACGTGCCGTGCACGGAGTCCGTCGGCGAGACCGAGCGGCTCAGGTCGAGCATCTCGAGGTCGTCGCCCGCCGCGGCGAGCGTCGCGCTGCGGCGGCTCGCGGAACCTTGCAGCGCGATCTCCTTTGCAGACGTCCGCAGGGCTCTTTCGCTATCGCCCGCGAGCGACGACCGCGTGCGCACGGCGTTGTCGAGCAGGCCCGGCAGCTTGTCGAGCTCCGCGGGGCCGCACATCACATCGACGACCGGCATGCGGTCCATCAGACCCGCGCCGTCGCGCTCGGCCATGCAGCCCAGCACGCCCACCACGAGATCGGGCTTGTCCTTCTTGCGGCCCTTGAGATCGCCGAGCCGGCTCCACACTTTTTGCTCGGCGTGCTCACGGACCGAGCAGGTGTTGTAGAGCACGACCTCGGCCTCCTCGGCGTCGGTCGTGAAGGCGTACCCCAGCGCGCGGAGCTGGCCCGCGACGAGCTCGCTGTCGAGCTCGTTCATCTGGCAGCCGAACGTCTCCAGGTACACACGTTTCCCGCTCATGAGCGTCAACAGTATGCGCCGCATCCGCGGGCGCTCAAGGCGATTAGACTCGGTGTATGGACCTTGCCTGGGCCCGTCGCCCGCCGCTTCCAGTCAAACTGCTGGGCCTGCTCGCGGGCGCGACGGCCGCCATTCTGGTGCTCGCGCTCTCGGGCCCGTGGCTCCGGATGCGCGCCCTGGTCGAGGATTCCCAGCTCGAGACCGCCCGTGAACTCGTGGAAACGTGGCGGACGCTCGCCCCCGATGCCCGGTCCGCGTCGATCGCGGACGCCCAGATCGATCGGCTCGATCTCTCCGCGCTCGAATCATCGGAGGATGTGTTTTCCGAGCGGGCGCTGAGGCGGTTCTCGGACGAGTCCTCTCCCCGCGAGGAGGTCTTCGACGGCGACTGGGACGGCTTCGCGCGCCGGTACCAGTACGGCCGCGCGATCCGGGCCGACTCGGGCGAGCTGCTCGGGGCGGTCATCCTCGAACGCCGAAGCCCCGACGCCGCCGCCCGGCTCGCGTTGAACTCGCTCTACCTCATCGGCGCGGGGCTGGTGATCCTGGCTGTGGCGTCGGTGCTGTACTACGCCATCATCTCGCGGCTTGTGCTCGAGCCCGTGCAGGCGCTCACCGACTGGGCCCAGGCCGTCCGCGACGGCGATGCTGGGGCACGCACCAAGGTCTCGACGGGCGATGAGTTCGAACACCTCGCCGAGACGTGCGACACGATGCTCGATGAACTCGCCGAGCGTGAGCGGAAGCTGCGGGCGGTCAATGCCGCGATGGACGTGAAGCTCAACGACCTCGCCGAGGCGAACGAGACGCTCGACGCGACCTCGCGCGTCAAGGGCGAATTCGTCGCGAACGTCTCGCACGAGCTGCGCACGCCCCTCAACGCGATCATCGGCTTCGCGGATCTGCTCCGCGACATGGCGAAGCGCGAGATCAAGCAGATCACCGACGACGGCGGCGACACGCCCGAGATCCTGCAGAAGCGCGTCCGCTACATCGACAACATCACGGGCGGCGCGACCACGCTGCTCCAGATGATCGAGGACGTCCTCGAGATGGCGCGGCTCGAGGCGGGCCGTGTGAAGGTCAACATCGAGCGGATGTCGATCGCCGACGCCTGCCGCGGGATGGCGGCCCTGATCGAGCCCGTCGCGGAGAATCTGGGCGTCAAGGTCTCGCTCGAGATCCCCGAGGACCTGCCGCTGGTCGAGACCGACCCGCGCAAGTTCCAGCAGGTCGTGTTCAATTTGCTTTCCAATGCCGTCAAGTTCTCCGATCCCGCGGTCAACCGCGGCAGCCCGGGGCGGGTCACGATTCGGGCGGACGTCGTGCTCGGCACCGATGATTCGGGCAACGAGCTGCGCCGCGTCCGCGTCAGCGTGATCGACAACGGGCCCGGCATCGCCCCCGAGGACCAGTCGCGCGTCTTCGAGAAGTTCCAGCAGCTCGACGGCTCGGCGACCCGCGTGCAGGGCGGAACCGGGCTCGGGCTCGCGATCTGCAAGGAGCTGACAGCCGTCCTGCAGGGCGAGCTGCGGCTCGACTCCGAGCCGGGCCGCGGCTCGATGTTCAGCCTGCTGCTCCCGATGCGGTTCGATGATGACCGCTTCGAAGAAACACGGCTCGAAGCCCGCTTCCGCGGCTCTCTCGCGCAGCGGGAGTAGGTCCTGTCCGACGGATCATGTTTGCAAGGTGGGACGGGCTTCCAGCCCGTCTTTATGGTCTTCCGATGCCGCTCGGACGGGCAGGATGCCCGTCCCACCGATCCGTCAAAGAGCAACCTAGCTCGCCGTCACCGCAGCGACGTAGTGCCGGATGTCCACCTGATCGCCCTGAACGCTCACCGCGACGACGTCGATCCGCCAGGGGACGTCTGTAAGGCCGCGCTGCCGCGCGATGGTCTCGACGAGCCGGCGGAGCTTCGCGGATTTCTTCGCGGTGATCGCGGCTTCTGGCTTGCGGTCGCCGGTCGTGTCGCGGCGCGTCTTGACTTCGACAACGACGTGCGTGCGGCGATCCGGCGCGAGGCACAGAAGGTCGGCTTCGCCGATCATCGAACGGACATTCCGATCGAGCACGCGGTAGCGGTGCTTTTTGAGGAACCGCGCTGCCTCGCGCTCGCCCCACGGGCCGAGCGGCTCGCCGGGCTTCGGCAGCCGGGGCGATCGCCGGCCGAGCAGGTTCATCGCAGGTTGATCGCCCGGCTGGGCCCGTACCACCGCTCGGCGATCTGCAGCAGCTCCACACCCACCTCGGCGACCGTCTGGACGCGTGCGCGGCGGGTCAGGTTCTCGACGTAGCGGGCGAGTTCCTGCTCCTGCAGCTGCGCCTTGAGCTCCTGCTCGATCTGCAGCTGCGCCTCGTAGAGCGGCGTGGCCTCGACGTTGATCGCCTCGAGCGCCATGCGGTAGGTGAACGGCCCGAGCTCGAGCGGCCCACTGACCTCGCCCTGATCGACGCTGTGCGCGAGCTCATCCAGCTGCTCGTTCGGGAAGATCGTGGTATCCGCGAACGAGCTTTCGAGCGGCACCTCGAGCCGGCCCGCCTCGTTCGCGGTGAACCGGTTCTGCTCGCTTGCGGCGAACTCGACGAAGGTCTCGAGCGACGAAGACGCATCGGCCATCGATTGCACGGCGCTGTCGTCGGACGTGCGGACGCGGGCGATCCGCAGCACAGCGGACGGGTCCGGGTTCCAGCGGTCCTGCTGCTGGTTGTATCGGCGTACGATGTCGCGCCACGACACCGTCACACGCCGTTCGATCTGCTCGTCGAGCGCAAGCCGGATCAGCGCTTCTTCTTGTCGGCGTCGCAGGAACTGTTCCTCGGTCACGCCCTCGGTCTCAGCAAGGCGCTGCGCCGCGAGCTGCCGCGAGCCGAGGTTCTGCGACTGCAGGTTGCCGCGGACGCGCTCGATAAACGCGCGCAGGCCCTGCCGCTGGTTCTCGTCGAGCTTGTCGATGGCTTCGGCGCGGAGCAGCTCATCGACCACGAGGCTGTCGAGCTCACGCTTGATCTGCTCCGCGGCGAACCGCTGCCACTGCTCCAGCGGCATCCGCTCGGCCTCGGCGAGCAGACGCCCCGACAGCGGCTCGAGGAACTCGCGGGCGAAGATCGGGCGTCCGTTGATGTCGCCGACGCGCTCATCGAGCAGCACCGGGTCCGAGATGGGGTCGCCGGGGTCAGCCGCGAGGACGGGCGCACCGGGGGTCACCGTGACGAGCTGCGACACCACCTGGGCGTTCGCCTCCGCGCCGAGCGACTGCGGCAGCGCGGCGCCGCCGATCCGGGGCTGGTCGGCGGGGGCCGGGCGTCGCCTGCCCGCACGCTCCTCCCGGCGGGCGTCCGCGTCGGCGACCTGCTGCGCGAGTGGCCGGGGGGCGTCTGCGCCGGCGAATGCCTCCGGGGAGACCCGTTCCGTGCCGGTCTCCACGCCCGAGGACCGGAAGAGCCCGCACCCCGAGAGCGGGAGGGTGATCAGGGCCGTCAGCAGCAGGACCGCGGCGGGACCGGCAGACCGGTTATGGTGAAGGAATCGGGTTCCGCCGATGAATAGAGTGGCTTGCAAGCTGGCGTCGCTCCGTGCAGACGCCGGACCCGAGATGACCGAACGGAGCATCATGTCCGACGACACGCCCAAGATTATCGTGGATGACGACTGGAAGTCGCAAGCCAAGGCTGAGAAGGAACGGCTCGCCAAAGACGCCGAGGAAAAAAAGGCTGCTGCCGGTGAAGGCGGGGGCGAGGGACGGCTTCCCGAGGAGCCGACCTTCACCGACCTGGTCCGGATGCTCGCGACGCAGGCCCTGATGTACATGGGCGCGTTCCCCGACCCGCAGACGGGCAAGGCGATGGTCGCTCTCGACATCGCCAAGCTCAATATTGACTTGCTCGGCACCCTCGAATCCAAGACGACCGGCAATCTGGACGAGAACGAGGAAGCGACCCTCAAGGGCACGCTCCGCGAGCTGCGGTCGCACTTCGTCGAGACGACGCAGCTTGTCCAGCAGGCCCAGGCCGATGGCCGCATCTCGGCCTCGGGCGAGGTCATGCCGGGTCAGCCCGGCCCCGGCGGCCAGCCGGGCCAGTAAGACCGAACAGAGCGCGGGCCAGCGCCCGCAGGAGACTCGAACGTGGCGGAAAGCAAATCGTTCTTCGAGCAGCACCACTTCCTGCTGCGGCGGCTGCACTCGCTCACGGGCATTGTCCCGATCGGCGTGTTCCTGATTGCCCACCTCACGACCAACTCCTCGCTCGCGTGGGGCAAGTTTGCCTCGCGCGGTGAGGCCGACAGCTACAGCGTGCTGGGCGGCGGGGCGCACTACTTCCAAGAAGAAGTCCACTGGATCAACACGTCCGTGCCGCACCTGTTCCTCATCGAGGTCACGCTGTGGGTCTCGATCGGGTTCCACTCGCTGCTCGGCGTGTACTACGCCACGAGCGGCAAGCAGAACCTGCAGCGGTACGCCTATCAGGACAACTGGCGGTACTCGCTGCAGCGGTGGTCGGGCTACATCGGCATCCTGTTCATTCTCTACCACATCGCGACGCTGCGGTGGGGGTGGAGCTTCCTGGTGCCGGGCGGCACGGAGTGGAGCCACCACTTCTCCGCGTCCACGCTCGCGGCGGCTCTGAAGGGCTCGTACGAGGGCATCACCGCGATGGGCATCGCGGTCTCGGCGCTCTACTTCGCGGGCATCACGATGCTCGTCTACCACTTCGCCAACGGCCTCTGGACCGCCGCGATCACGTGGGGCCTCACGATCTCCAAGAACGCCCAGCAGCGGTGGGGCTACGTCTGCGCCGCGCTGGGCGTCGGGCTCATGCTCGGCGCGTGGTCCGCACTCGGGGCCGCGATCGCGCTGGATCCCAACGAGGCCGCCGAGATCGAACTCGAACTGATCGAGGCCGACCCCGCGCAGATCAAGGCCCTCGACGAGAAGTACGGCGAGGGCGAGTGGCAGGCGAAGTACGGTCCCCGTCAGGGTGTGCCGGCGATCGACGACGAGGATGTTCCCGCCGTCTCGGGGGAGGACATCTCCGATGCGGGCGGCGGAAACCCGGATTGAGCACGATTTTGTAGGTTGAGAATCCGTACTGTCTGACAGGACGAACCGGCTGGCGTCAACCGATACGGAATGACGGCCTCTGGAGGTAAAGATGGTCTCTCAAGAAGAGCAGCGTGTGATCGTGGTCGGTGGTGGGCTTGCGGGCCTCGCGGCCGCCGTCCGCATCGCCGAGCAGGGCATGCCGGTCGATCTGTTCAGCATGGTCCCGGTCAAGCGGTCGCACTCCGTGTGCGCGCAGGGCGGGATCAACGCTTGCAACGACGTCGCGCGGCAGCAGGGCTACTCCGAGTACCAGCACTTCGACGAGACGATCTACGGCGGCGACTACCTCGCCGACCAGGGGCCGGTCCTCGAGATGGCGAACTGGGCCCCCAAGGTCATCGACCTGCTCGACCGCATGGGCGTGCCCTTCAACCGGACAAACGAGGGCCGTCGCGACCTGCGGCTCTTCGGTGGCTCGCTTTTCAAGCGGACGCACTTTGCCGGTGCAACGACGGGACAGCAACTGCTCTACGCCCTCGATGAGCAGACCCGCCGCTACGAGGCGGAGGGCAGCATCAAGAAGTACGAGTTCTGGGAGTTCCTGGGACCGGTCCTGACCGAGTCGAACGCCGAACTCGATGAGGGCGTTGTGTCCAACGGGAAGAAGGTTGTTGGCATTGTCGCGCAGGACATGCGGACGATGCAGATTCGCTCGTTTCGCGCGGGCGCGGTCGTGATGGCGACCGGCGGCAACGGTCTGGTGTTCGGCCAGAGCACCAACAGCGTGATCTGCACGGGCGGGGCCGCGAGCCGCTGCTACCAGCAGGGGGCGTGGTACGGCAACGGCGAGATGATCCAGGTTCACCCGACCGCGATCCCGGGCGCCGACAAGTGCCGCCTGATGTCCGAGTC
This sequence comes from Planctomycetota bacterium, assembly GCA_038746265.1. Classification (GTDB taxonomy): domain Bacteria; phylum Planctomycetota; class Phycisphaerae; order Phycisphaerales; family UBA1924; genus JBCBKP01. The sequence continues at coordinate 8,871 of JBCDKU010000047.1, read as the reverse complement.
GGCCCGCGGCGAGGGCGGCCGCGTGTGGGTGCCGAAGAAGCAGGGCGACAACCGCCCGGGTCAGGACATCCCGGAAAACGAGCGGTGGTACTTTCTCGAGGAGCGCTACCCCGACTACGGCAATCTCGTGCCGCGTGATATCGCGACGCGTGAGATCTTCGACGTCTGCGTCAACGACCACATGGGTGTCGATGGCAAGAACCAGGTCTACCTCGATCTGACACACAAGGATGCCGACTACCTGACCCGCAAGCTGGGCGGCATCATGGAGATCTACGAGAAGTTCGCGGGCGAGGATCCGCGCTACCATCCGATGAAGATCTTCCCGGCGGTCCACTACTCGATGGGCGGTCTCTGGACGCAGTACACGCCGGGCAGCTACACGCCGAGCGAGCCCTACGGCAAGCATGAGCCGGGCATGGTCCCGCCCGTGGACGCCGAGCCGGGCCGCGGCATGGCGGTCGGGTCGCCCTGGAACATGATGACCAACATCGAGGGCCTGTACGCCTTCGGCGAGGTCAACTTCGCGTACCACGGCGCGACGCGTCTCGGCGCGAACGCGCTCCTGAGCTGCATCTTCGACGGGCTCTTCTGCGGCGCGGGCGTGGTCAACTACGTCCGCCAGTCGGGCCAGTCGCAGGCCGGCGCGGGCGTGTTCGACTCCGCGGTCAGCGATCACGAGGCGGCGATGCAGAAGCTGCTCGACTCCGCCGACGGCGAGCACTCGGTCGAGAACAACCCGTACACGATCGCCGCCGAGTTGGGCGAGGAGATGGTCGCGTCGAGCACAGTCGTGAAGACCGAGGAGCGTCTCGAGCAGGCCCTCGGCAAGGTGCGTGAGCTCAAGGACCGCTACAAGAACCTCAAGCTGGGCGACGCCGCGACATGGACCAACCAGTCGCTGAGCTTCGCGCGGGCGACGGGCGACATGATCGAGATGGCAGAAGCCATGCTGATCTCGGGCAAGGAGCGGCGCGAGTCCCGCGGCTCGCACTACCGCAAGGACTACCCCGAGCGCGACGACGGGCAGTTCTGGAAGCACTCCGTGATGGAGTTCCAGCCCGCCGACCGCTCGCACACGCTGAGCTGGCGCGACGTGAACGCGGCGCTGGTGCTGCCGCGTGCCCGGACGTACGGCAAGACCGACTCGAAAGCTGAAAGCAAGACCGACGACAAGACCACCACCGCTGCCGCGACGAGCTGAGCAGCACCGACTCCACGGAGCACCCCGACGATGACCGCGATGGCGACCAAGCTCACCGTGCCCACCCCCGACGAGCGCGCGGAGAACCGCAAGAAGGCTCAGTACCCGCGCACGATCACGATGCGCATCAAGCGGTGCGACGGCCCGAACAAGCCGAGCTACTGGCAGGAGTTCTCGATCAACATCAAGGCTCCGGGCGAGAACGTGATCTCGGCCCTCCGCCAGGTCGCGGCAAACCCCGTGACGATCAAGGGCGAGAAGACCACGCCCGTCGTCTGGGATTCGGGCTGCCTCGAGGAAGTCTGCGGCTCGTGCACGATGCTCATCAACGGGCGTGTCCGCCAGAGCTGCTCGTGCCTGCTTGACGAGTACGCCCCGCGCGACGGCGATCTGATGTCGCTCGAGCCGATGAGCAAGTTCCCGGTCATCCGCGATCTGTGGGTGGACCGCGACCGGCTCTTCCACAACCTCAAGCGCGTCAAGGCGTGGGTCCCGATCGACAGCACCTACAGCTTCGGCGCGGGCCCGACCGAGAAGCCCGACACGCAGCTCACCCGGTACGAGCTCTCGACCTGCATGAGCTGCGGCTGCTGCCTCGAGGCCTGCCCGCAGTTCAACCTCGAGCCCGATCAGAACGAGTGGGACGAAAGCTTTATCGGTGCTCACGCGATCAGCCAGGCCCGGCTCTTCAACGAGCATGAGACCGGCAAGGCGCTAAAGAAGGATCGTCTCGACGAGCTCATGGGCTCGGGCGGCGTCTCCGACTGCGGCAACGCGCAGAACTGTGTCAAGGTCTGCCCCAAGCACATCCCGCTCACCGAGTCCATCGCCGCGATGGGCCGGGCGGTCACCGTGCACGCGATCACCCGGTTTTTCCAGGCGAAGTAAGCGGGCTGCGGACTGGGCGAGTCCGTCTGTACCGCCTGGCGCGGTCGTGCCGTGCACCCCTTTGTTCGTGGCGTTCAACCCGGTAGCCCGTGCCGCCGATGACGGCTGCGGGAGGAGGGATCGCCATGAACGACCACGAATTTGTTGCCGATGCGCTCTCGGCCAGCTCGACCCAATCGGTCTCGCTGCTCCGGGCCGCGCGCTTGATCGACGACCGGCGAAGCGAGGAGGGGATCTACCTCCTGGAGGAAGTCGCCTCGGCCCCGCGCCCGCCGCGTGAGGGCCTCGCCCGCCACGTCGAGGAAGCCTTCAACGGCGCTGAGGACCTCACGCTCGGCGGGATCGCCGCGCTGCTGGCGGACATGATCGCCCGCACGCCGTCCGCGAACCTGTCCGATGTGCACGAGGATCTCTGGGAGGACATCGGCGAGTCGCCGCACCTTCAGGGCCGCGACGCCGACCGCCTGATTCTGCGGACCGTGCTGACGCGGTGCCTCGACGCACGGCTGGCCCAGCGAGCGCCGGCCGCCGCCTGATCGTCAGTCGGTCAAGTCTCAGGCGCTCAGGTCGAGATGAGCCGTCCCGTCCTCGTCGCGTTCGATCGCGGCGGGGCGGCTCTCGCTTTGGGACGCGTCATCCGCGTGCCCGAGATCCACGACATCGCGCCCGCGGCGGCGTTTGCCGGGGTTCTTGTCCTTCGCGTCGCGCTTCGGCGCGTCCTTCGTCGGACGCTGCACGCGCGGCGGGTCGGGCGTGGCTCGCGGGATGCGCTGGATGTCCTCCACGATGCATGAATCGGCAGGCCCGCGATCCACCATGAGATCCAAGGTCCGATCCACGCGCAAAGTGCGCACGGATGGCCCATCCGGGGGAGGGCGACCGCCCGTGGCGGTGCTCAGACGCCGATCGTGTTGACGCCGCAATCGACGAAGATCGTCTCGCCCGTGACGCCCTTGGACAGGTCCGACGCGAGGTACGCGGCGGTCCCGCCCACGTCGTCGCCCTCGACGCCCCGCCGCAACGGTGAGCGGGTCTTGGCGTGCTCGTCGAAGGCGTCGGTGCCGCCGACGGCGGAGCTCGCGAGCGTGCGGAGGTAGCCGCCCGAGATGACGTTGACGCGGATGGCGTGCTCGCCCAGCTCGGCGGCGAGGTACCGTGCGGTGCACTCGAGCGCCGCCTTGGCGACGCCCATGACGTTGTAGCCCGGGACGACCTTGTCGCCGCCGTAGTAGCTCATGCACATGATCGAGCCACCGCCCGATCGGGCCATCAGGTCCTTGGCGCGGGATGCCATCGCGGCGAGCGTGTACGCCGAGATATCCATCGCGCCCGTGAAGACCTCGCGGGGCGTGTCAGTGAACTTGCCGGGCTGGAGCCACTCGCGGTCGGCGAACGCGATCGAGTGCACGAGCGTGTCGAGCCGGTCGTGGTCGGCGGCGTAGGCGGCGAAGACCTTGTCGAGCTCCTCGTCCGACGAAGCGTCGAGCGGCTTGAGCCAGGCGTCCTCGACGCCGATCGCGTCGATTGCGCGGCGGGTGCGGCGTTCGTTCTTGTCACCGGGAAGGTGGGTGAACGCGACGCGGGTCCCGTGCTCGTGCAGCGCCTTGGCGATGAACCAGGCGTACGAGCGTTCGTTCGCGACGCCCACGACCAGCGCGTTGGTTCCGTCGAGCAGCCCCATGTCGGTCTCCTTTCCGTTCCGATTTCGCCCTCCGGCGAGGGGGCGAGTGTAGCCCGGCGGCCCGCTTGCCCGTCGAAACGGCCAATGATGACCCATGCCGCGGATCCTGCCCGAATCCTGGAACGAGTGCACGCTGCCGGAACTCGCCGAGCGGTTCCTCGCGACCGACCTGCCGACGCGGCTCTTCGAGCTCGCCCGCGACGAGGATCTCGGCCCGGATCGCCGCGACCTGACGGCCGAGACGGTCGCGGACGCCCGGGGCGACGAGGTCATCGAAGCGTTTGTGACCGCGCGGGCGGACGCCGTGCTCGCGGGGTCGGCGTTCACGTCAGCGCTGCTCGATGTCTTCGGCCTCGACGTCCAGGCGACGGTGCTGGTTGAGGATGGTCAACGTGTCTCGGAAGGTGACCGAGCCCTTGTGCTCCGCGGCACGCGCGGCGACGTCGTCCGCGTTGAGCGACCTGTGCTGAATCTCATCGGCCGTCTCTCGGGTGTCGCGACCGCCGCCGCGAGCTTTACAGAACATCTGCCGGCCGACTCAGTGTGCCGGATCTTCGATACCCGCAAAACAACCCCCGGCCTCCGCGTGCTCGAGAAGTACGCCGTCCGCTGCGGCGGGGCGATGTGCCACCGGCTCGGGCTCCACGACGCCGTCCTCATCAAGGACAACCACATCGCCGGGCTCGAGGGTGAGCAGCTCGCACAGGTCGTCACCGCCGCAGCCGAGCGTGGGCGAGCGGCGGGGGCGTCGTTTATCGAGGTCGAGGTGGACACGCTCGACCAGCTCGATTCGTTGCTCACGCTGCCCGAGGGTGCGATCGACGTCGTCCTCCTCGACAACATGACCAACGAGCAGATGCGCGACGCCGCCGTGCGACGAGATCAGCGGTCACCCTCGCTGTTGCTTGAAGCCTCGGGCGGCATCACGCGCGAGCGGGTCTCGTCGATCGCCGTGACCGGTGTGGAGCGCATTAGCATCGGCGCGATCACGCACAGCGCGATCAACGCCGACTTCGGACTCGATATCGAGAGCTAGCCCGCGAGTTCCGCGTCGATCGCCTCGACGACCTTCTCGTGGAAGAGCCGCGCGTCACGCTCGGCGCTGCCGCGTTCGAGGTCGTTCACGAGGCACACGAACGCGACCGTGCGGCCGCCGCCGGTCCAGTAGCCCGAGAGGCAGCGGACGTGGTTGAGCGTGCCGCTCTTCGCGAAGACATCGCCCCGGAGCGTGCCGTCCCGGAACCGCCTGCCGAGCGTGCCCTCGCCCGCGGACGCGAGCGACGCCATGAACCGAGGCCCGATTTCCGCGTCACGCCCGAGATCCACGAGCCAGGCGGCGAGCGAATCCGGGTGGACCCGATTCTCGCGGCTGTACCCCGAGCCGTCTGCGATGCGCGTCTCCGCGGCGTGCGCGGGCCCGAGCCGCGACTGGATCACCATCCGCACCGCGGCCGCCCCGTTGCTCCAGGAGCCCGGCTCGCCCGTGAGCGCGTTGCCGAGCCGCTTCATCAACGCCTCGGCGTACATGTTCTGGCTGTCGGTGTTGATCCGCTCGATGATCGGATCGAGCGGCGTCCGCACGATCGCCGCGACCTCGGCGCTCTCGAACGTCTCGTTCGGATTGACGCGGCGAACAGGAGGCGGGGGCGATCCGTCGCCCGCGAACTGCTGCGCGATGATCCGGCCCGTCATCATCGGGGCGTCGAACATCGTCACGTCCACATCCGCCGACCGCACATCGCCCGAGAGCGTGTACCGCGCGCCGTTGAGCGCCCGAGCGATCCACACGGTGTTCCGCCCCGAGGTGATGCTCCGGGCCCGGTTGCTGACCTCGATCCAGTTCGCGCGGCTCACGCCCGGCGAGATCTCGTAGCTCGGTGCACGGCCCGCGCCGGTCGCGCGGATGCGGAAGACCAGGACGTTCGTGTGAAAGTTGAGCCCGGCGACCTCGGCCGAGTAGCCTCGGTTGAGCTGGTTGCGCTTCCACGTCGGGTGGATGCGTTCATTGTCGAAGATGCTGTCGTCCACAACGATCCCCGCGGGGCGCTCGAGCCCCGCCTGCCGCGTTGCGTCGGCGAGCCAGCCCAGGAAGCCGTCCGCGGTCTGGGGCGGGTCCGAGACCGCGAGCAGCTCGGGATCACCGAACGCCGGGTCGCCCGAGCCCTCGATGATCAGTTCGCCGCCGTTGACCAGCAGCCGCGTGGTGAAATGGAAATCGGGCGGCAGCAGGTGCAGCGCCGCGCCGGTCGTGAGCAGCTTCTGGTTCGAGGCCGGGATGAGGCCCGAGCCGATCCTTGTCGGCCCGCCCTGATGATCGAAATCCGCGATCACCTCACCGGTCGCGACGTCGATCGCCCGGACGGCGACCGTCGCGGTCGCGAGCCGCGCGAAATCGCTGTGGATCGACTCGACGCGTGTGTCAAGCAGCCCCGGCTGGGCGAGAGCGGGGGCGGACAGCAGGTGCACCGCGAGGAACCAGAACAAACCAGCGGCAGCGGACAGCTTCGTCTTTCTGAGCATGATCGAGGGCACTCCTCCCGGGGATCTCTTTCCGTGGAGGATGTCTTCGGCAGGATCAGCCGTCGCTCTTTGCTGAAGACCTGATCTCAACCAGATTGACCATGTCATCCGCGCACGCGGCCGATTCGAGCGACCACTCGACCCACAGCGACGAGCCCACCTGACGGCCGACCGCCAGCGCCTCGCGGACAGGCCGCTGGAACTTCTTCGCCGGCAGCGACTCCAGCACCGGGGTCTCGACGCGGGTCGCGACGCGCGGGTTCTCGGGATCGCACACGACGTACACCGGCGCGGTGGCCTCGTCGGCGGGCTGGCAGACGAGCGTCCAGCGCCACGGCAGGCCCATCCATTCGATCCGGGGCTGGGCGAGCCCGGCCTCGTCCAGTTTGCCGAGCAGCCCGGAGACGATCTCGGCCGATTCGGGCTCGAGCGCCGAGGTCAGGTCGTGCGAGGTGGGTGTCTGAAATCGATCGGACCAGGACAAGCCGCGAACTCCTGCTGCAATCCGCCCCGGAGCAGCCAACGGGCGGTCTCGGGTATCATTCCCGCTCCACCGGGCTCAGTCGCCCGGCGGGCGATCGGAAACCGAAAGGGGCAGAGGCTTTGGGAACGGATCTGAAGGCGCCGAGCGGCTCTCGAGGCGTGCTGGTGGTCGATGACAACGCCCAGAACGCGGAACTGCTCTGCGCCTACCTCGCCGACCTCGGCTGCTCGGTCCGGTCCGTCGCCGACGGCGCGGCCGCTCTGGAAGCCGCCAAAGAGTCTCCACCGGACCTGATGCTCCTCGACATCATGATGCCGCGGATGAGCGGCTACGAGGTCTGCCAGACCCTCAAGTCCGACGACGCGACCAGGGACATCCTCATCGTGATGGTCACCGCCCTGAACGACATCGGGGATCTGGAGCGGGCCGCCGACTGCGGCGCGGACGACTTCCTCACGAAGCCCGTGAACCGCGTGGAGCTGCTGCTGCGGGCGACCTCGATGCTCAAGCTCGCATCGCTGCAGCGGGCCGCGAACTGAATCAGCTCCGGATCAGCCCCGACTCAGGCCGTCGCACCTGAGATCGCGCCGGCAAGGCGGGCGTTGCTGATCGCCAGGGCGATGTTCGCCCGGAGCGTTGCGCCGTCTGAGACCTCATGCAGAGCCGCGAGGACCGCGGGCGTCGCGTCCCGGCCGTCCGCGTCGCCGGCGCGTGCCTCGGCCTCCGCGAGCCAGCTCGACCAATCCGATTCAGCGATCTCGGCGTCCTCCTGGATCGGGTTCGCGATGAGCACGCCCGTGTTCGATCGGTTGGTGTGCAGCCGAACGAAGGCCGCGAGATCCGAGGCGTCATCGAACCGCGCATCAACGCCGGCATCCGAGCCCCGCAGGTAGAACGCGGGGAACGAGTCCGTTCGGAAGCCCACGACCGGCACACCGAGCGTCTCGAGCGCCTCGCGGGTCGAGACGACGTCGAGGATGGATTTCACGCCGCTCGCGACGACCGTGATCGGGAAGCGTGTCAGGGCCGTGAGATCGCTCGAGATATCGAGACGCGACCCGTAGCCGCGGTGAACGCCCCCGATCCCGCCGGTCGCGAAAACGCGAAGACCGGCTCCGGCGGCGAGTTCCATGGTGGTGGAAACCGTGGTCGCGGCGTCGAGCCCGCGGTGCACGGCGAGCGACAGGTTCGACGTGTTGACCTTGATGGGCGGCTCGCCCGCGAGGAAGCCGCTGAGCTCGTCCGCTGTAATCCCGACCGTCGGCACGCCCCCAACCACGCCGACCGCGACGCCCTCGGATGCGCCGCCCGAGCCTTCACGGACGGCGGCCCTGAGATCATCGAGCAACGCCGGCGCGGCCTCCCGAGGCACTCCGTGGGCAAGGAGGGTGGTCTCAAGGGCGACGTCATGTGGTCGGCAGCGGCGGCGGATCTGCATTGGCGATCGTTGCCCCCCGCAGCGGGCGGGGCGGCCGGAACCCACCAAAACGACACCGGCCCGAGCGGATCGCCGCTCGGGCCGGTGTGGAATTCAGTCTCTTGTCGCGTCGATTAGGCGACGAGGTCCTTCAGACCCTTCATCGGGCGGACCTTGACGACGTTGCGGGCCGGCTTGGCCTTGAAGATCGTCTCTTCCTTGGTGAAGGGGTTGATGCCCTTGCGAGCCTTGGTGGCGGGCTTGCGCTGGACGGTGACCTTCATCATGCCCGGGACGGTGAACGAGCCGACGGCGCCCTTCTTGAGGTCCGCTTGGATCATCTGGCTCATCACGTCGAAGACCTGGCTCGCCTCCTTCTTCGAGATCCCGACGTGATCCGAGATCATCGTCAGCACCTCGCTCTTGGTGCGCGGCTTCTCCCTGGCGCTCGTGATCCGGGGCGCCTTCGCGGCGGCCGGGCGGGCAGCGGTTTTCTTGGCGGTCTTCTTCGCGGTCTTCTTCTTTGCGGCTTTCTTCGCCATGTGCGTAACTCCTACAAGTTCCCCCTCGCGTCGCTCCGTTGCGCCGCGATGAGAGTCTCATCGGCAGAAGGCGGGCGTTTTACACTGTTTTTTGAGGGGTCCGAGGGCCTCGGCGCGAAAAAACACGAACAAACC
>JBCDKU010000046.1:0-21440 GCA_038746265.1 Planctomycetota bacterium | reverse complement strand
TCGCTCCGCGGGGCAGGGCCGCGACGGCGAAGGCGGCCCGCGCCGGGTAGGGCTTCTCCATCAGTTCGGTGTAGACCTCGTTGAAGGGCGCGTAGTACTCGATGTCGGCGAGGTAGACGGTGGCCTGGACGATGTCGCTCAGGTCGAGGTCGTGCCGGGCGAGTTCTTTCTTGATCTCGCCGATCGCGCCGCGGGCCTCGGCGCGGATGTCGCCCCGCTCGGGCGAGAGCTTGCCGGCGACGAAGACCAGCTCGCCGTACGCGACGGAGGCGGAGAAGGGGGCGTCGGGGTTGGGGCCCGGGAGGTAGGTGGGCTCGCCGGCGCGGCCGAAGTAGTTGTTGATGGTGGTGCCCTGCTGTTTGGTTGCGCAGCCGGTGAGGAGGGTAGAAAGAGCGAGGCTTGCAGCGGCGGTGAGCGGGAGCTTGGTCATCACTTCTTCCCCTTCGCGATGTCGAAATCGGTGTCGAGTTCGGTGCCGCCGAGGCGGGCGCGGCCCTGGGTGTCCGGGAGGCTGACCGCCACGGCGACGATCATGCCGATCACGAACGACGGCAGCAGGATATCGAGCGCGAGGATGTAGCTCGCGGCATCGGGGATGCCGAGGGCGTTAAAAAGCGGCGTAGACGTGTACTGCGCGAGAGGGTCGTTGAGCGTGAGCGTGAGCGTCGGGGCGGCGATGAAGCCCGCGACCATCGACGCCTTCGCGCCTGCGGTTGTCAGCCCGCGCCAGAACAGGCTCAGGATGACGGTGGGGCAGAAGGTCGCGGCGATCGCGGACCAGCCGAAGATGATGACCCAGAACACGGGCTTGTCGGGGTTGTTGGCGAGCAGCGCCATGCCGATGCCGTAGGCGATCAGCGCGAGGATGAGCGTCAGGATCTTGCTGGTTCGGACGAGCTTGTCGTCGGGCATGTCCGGGCGCTTGATCTTCTGCCAGTAGTCACGGACGGCCGCGCCCGATGCGACGACGAGCAAGGAATCGACCGTGGACATGATCGCCGAGAGGACCATCGCGATGAACGCGCCGGTGAGGAACGAGGGCAGCAGGACTTCTGCCATGTGGGGCAGGATCTTCTCGCTCGTTCCGGTTTCGATGAGCGCGGGATCGGGCTGCAGGATGGTCCACTCGTAGAGCCCGCGGCCCACGATGCCGACGAGCACCGCGCCGGAGTCGGCGAGGATGGTCCAGAGAACCGCGGCGGCGGCGCCCTTGCTGACTTCCTTCTCTGACTTGAGCGACAGGAACCGCGCGATCACCTGGGGGGAGCCCATGAAGCCGATGCCGATCGCGGCGAAGCCGAAGATCTTCGTGATGGTCAAGGCGTTCCACGATCCGGTCTCGGGCGGCGGGACGTAGGCGTCATCCGGGACGGGCCCGGGGCCGTGCCAGCTCAGAAGGTCGGGGTCGATGCCGCGGAGGGTCTCGATGATGTTGGTGACACCGCCCGCTTCCATCACGCCCACGATCGGCAGCGCGACGAGCCCGATGAGCATGAGCGAGCCCTGGAAGACGTCGGACCAGACGACGGCGGTGAAGCCGCCACCCGTCGTGTAGACAAGCACGATCGCGAACCCGATCGAGGCACCGAGCAGTTCGTTCCACCCGAAGAAGGAGTTGAACGCCTGCCCCGCGGCGAAGACCTGCGAGCCGGCGTAGATCGGCACGAGGATCAGGAGCGACAGGGCCGAGATGATCCGCAGCCCGTGCCCGGCGTCGCGCATGCGGGCCTCGAGATAATCGGGGACAGTGATCGCGTCGTAGTGATCGCAGAGGCGTTTGAACGGCTTGGCCATGATGAGCCACGCGCCGGCAACGCCGATGACTTCGCCGATCACGATCCAGAAACCCTGCACGCCCACAGCGAATCCCGTGCCCGTGAGCCCGAGCAGGAGCCATGCGGATTCACCTGTCGCGCGGGCGCTGAAGGCGGCGTTGATGAAGCCGAGTTTCTTGCCGGCCGCGAAGTAGTCGCGGATGTCGGACATCCGCCGCGACGCGGCCCAGCCGATGAACAGGAGCACCGCCGCGTAGAGCGTGACGGCGACGAGCTTCCAGATGGTGTCGGGGGTCATGGACTTGGCACCCTACCGCATCACGGCGGCCGGCGCAGTATCTTCGTGCATGCGCACGATCCTTCTTACCGCCACTCTCTCGCTTGCTCTGCTCTCGGGTTGTCAGAACGCCGATTCGAGGCGGGAGGCGACGTCGCTGCTCGGCGAGCCGCTCCTGCGTCCCGAGCTTTCCGCGAACGCGAGCGAGCGTCTGGAAGCGAATCTCGCCGAGGCGAAGGCGCGGTACGACTCTGACCCGGCGGACGAGATGAACGCGGTGTGGTACGGCCGCCGGCTCGCGTATCTCGGTCGCTACCGCGACGCGATCGACGTGTTCAGCAAGGGCATCGAGGCAAACCCGCGGAGCTACAAGCTGCGGCGGCACCGCGGGCATCGGTACATCACGGTGCGTGACTTTGACAACGCGATCGTCGATCTCGCGACGGCCGAGCTGCTGATGCAGGGCTTCCCGGACGAGAGCGAGCCCGACGGCGCGCCGAACGCCGCGGGGATCCCGATCGGCACGACGCGGACGAACATCCTGTATCACCTCGGCCTCGCGAACTACCTCAAGGGCAACTTCGACGAGGCCCGGCGTGTCTACCAGCGTTGCTGGGACGCGAGCCAGAACGATGACAACCGCGTGTCGGCGGGTTACTGGCTGGTGCTGTGTATGCAGCGTGCCGGCTCGCGCGAGCAGATCCGCCCGGTTGTGCTCAGCAACATCACACGGGACATGAACATCATCGAGAACGACGTTTATCACGAGCTGCTGCTCGGTTTCAAAGGCGACATCGCGGAGGGCGAGGTCGAAACCTCCGGCGGCGACGGTGTGCAGAACGCGACGAAGGCGTACGGCATCGCCGTGTGGCAGTTCATCAACGGCGACGCGGACACCGCCCGCCGAGGCTTCGAGCGGATCATCCACGGCGGCTCATGGGCGGCGTTTGGATACATCGCCGCGGAAGCCGAGCTGGCGCGGCTGCGCTAAGCCGCTAGCCGCCTACGGCATCGGCGAGCCCATCGGCGGCTGCGTTCAATGCATCGATGAGGTCGGTCCCGCACCCTTCGGCGGTCGGGAAGTGAACGCCGATGCCGGGCACCTGAGAGAGCGGGATCGCATTCGTTGATGGTGTCCGCGACCAGCAGTATCGCCGCGCGACGTAGTCGAACTGCGGCCCGTCCGCGGCGATCGGCCGACCGCCGAGGTCTAACGCTTTGAGTTTCTGGTCGATCGCCGAGAGCTCCGCGACGACGACGGCGGCGTTGGCCTCGAAGTCTTCCGCGGAATCCGGGAACGCTCTGCTCATCCGCTCGGCGATCGCTCGGGTTTGCTCGATCGCGAGCGCCGGATCGAGCCAGACGTAGGGGTTCTCGAGGTCGTGGCTGTGATCGCCGTCGGGGCCGTGGCTGTGCGTGACGCCCGGCATGATGATCGGCTCAATCCGGACCGACCGCGAGAGATCAAGGACGCGAGAGCGCGGCAGCGCGATGTTCGACGACCATGACTCGAGCCCGAAACCATTCAGGAGGATGAGTTGTGCGCTCTGCAGCCGCCGAACGTCGTCCTCCGCGGGCCACCATGACGCGGCGTCGGTTCCGGGCGGGAGGATGCACACGACATCGATCGCGCCGTCCGCGATCCGCGACGCGAGCGATGCGTGGGCGCCCGTCGTCGCGACCACGATCGGTTCAATCGTGCGCGTCGGTGCTTGGCTCTGCTTCGATCCGCACGCGGTGAGGCATAGTGGAGCTACGGCGATGAGCAGCGTGGACAGCGTTCGCAACATTCACTACTCCTAGGTCGCGAGTTGCAGGAGCAACCCGCTCGCGAGCATCCCGGCGACGGCGGCCGCCCCGACCGCCAGCACCGCGGCGACGAGAGCGAGCACGACAAGCTCCGACCCAATGACAGCGGCGACGGTCGCTCGAGATGCGCCGATCTCCATCATCGTCGCGATCTCATCCGCCCGCACGCGGATGCCGAGCAGCACGATCAGGCCGACCAGCAGCAGTACAACGACGCCGAGCACGACCGCGAGGCCATCGAAGATCACGCGGATTCGGACGACGGACGCGACGAGGTCGTCGATGACCTGTGTTGGCTGGACGGCTTGGTACCCGTCGCCGGCGTTGAGCCGTGTGGCGAGGATGGTCTGTGCCCTGTCGTCTTCGGGAAAGACAAGGATCGAGGTGAGCGGCAGGGTCTCACGGTCGCCGTGGAGATGGAAATCGCGGGCGTTCTCGAGCGTGACGACCTGCCGTTCGACAACGGCGCCCGAGAGCGAGACGAAGTCCTCGGTGCGTCCGATGACCTCGCCCTCGCGGTCGATGGTGTCCGCGTCGTCATGGCCGTGCGATCGGCCCTCGAGCAGCCACGCGGTTTCGAGATCGACAAAGATCGCGTTGTCATCGGGGGAGCCGGTCGGGGCGAGGACACCGACGACGCGCATCTCGATCGAGGGCGCGGCCGTGATGTCGAGTCCCCGAGCCTGATCGCTGCGGATGGTGCTGTCCGGGGCCACGCGGAGCGATCTCGCCGCGGAGGCACCGACGACGCAATCTCCGAGCGTCGCGAAGGGGCGGCCTTCTGCGACGATCAACCCGCGCTCATCGAAGTACTCGATCGATGTCGCGGCGATCGGCACACGCTGCGCCGTGAACCGCGCGTGCATCGGGACAGCCCGGACGGTGGTGTCGTTCAGCAGCTCGTCGTAGAGTCCGAGCGGGACTGTGTCGAGATCGGATCGTCGGAAGTGGAGCGCGTTGAAGACAAGGCCGAATCGGCTGCCTTTCGCGCCGACGACCAGCGGGACGCCTTCGGCTCGCGCGCGCAGCTCGCGATCGAAGGCCGAGGTCATCGCGCGGCTGACCAGCGGAAGGGCGATCGTGAGCGTCAGGCACGCGCACACGACAAGCGAGCGGCCCCAGCGGTGCCGGGCGTGGGCGGCGGCGATGCGGACGGCCCCGATCACGCGTCGCCCCCGAGTGACAGGGTCTGGGCGCACCGGTCGAGCAAGCCGTGATCGTGCGTCACGAGCAGCACGGTCGCGCCGATACGGTCGGCCTCAGACATGATGAGGTCGATCGTGCCGCGAGCCCGAGCGGGGTCGAGGTTACCCGTGGGCTCGTCACAAGCGATGAGCTTTGGGCATGTGACGAGCGCCCGCGCGATCGCGACACGCTGGCGTTCGCCCTGGCTGAGGCGAATGGGTTTGCGTTCGAGGAGGTGATCGATGCCGAGGGATTGTGCGATTGCAGGTACGCGCCCGGCAGGTGCTTCGTTCTCTGTGCGAGCGCCGAGGCGGTAGGGGAGCAGGATGTTCTCGGTAACACTCAAGTAGTCGAGCAGCGCGAACGACTGGAAGACCATGCCGATCTCGGTGAGCCGCATCGTGCGGCGGGCGGCTTCGGTCATCCTGGTTGTGTTGCGGCCCAGGACTTCGATCTCGCCGCTCTCGGGCTTCAGCGCCCCGGTGACCAGACGCAGCAGTGTGGTCTTGCCGCAGCCGGACGGGCCGACGATCGCGGTGTGCTGACCGGTCTCCACCGTGAACTCGTCGAGATCGATCGTGGGCGTGCGCGCGCCCGGGTGGGTAAAGCGCAGATCCCGTGCGCTCACGGCGGCGGTCGAGATGGCGGCGTCAGAAGCTGGTGCCATAACTGCGGAGGAGCTCTTCGCGGCGCTCCTGCTCGGTCATCTGGGGAACGTCGAGGCGGTTCTGGCTGATGATCCGCTGATCGGTGATGCGCCACGCGGGGCCTTCGTCGGTCTCGATGGCTGACACGTCGTACTCCGCCTCGTACTCGTGCAGCCGCGTGTGCGAGTGGCCCCAGTGGTAGACGGTGCCCTCGACCTGCCAGCGGTGGCGGGCGGTGAAGCCGAGCTGGTTGTCCTCCGCGAGCCGCAGCAGCTCAAAGCCCTGCGGCTCAAGCCCCGTGACGACGCCCAGTTTGCCTTCTTCTTCGGCTTGCAGGAGCTGATCGAAGACCTCGCCGTACAGCGTCGGCAGCAGCTCACCATCAACGGACCGCGCGAGCGCGTCGTAGACCGCTTCTTCCTCCGTGTAATCGAAGGCGTGGTAGAGGTTGTCGTGCAGCGGTCGGAAGACCTGCTGCGCGAGTTCGGGCGAGATCTCCGGCGGCGGCGAGCCCGTACCCGGGATCTCAACCCGCGCGAGGTCCCGCCCGAAGACCGCAAGCGGAAGCACAAAGAAGCTCCCGACGATCGCGAGCCTCGCACGCTGTCCCTCGCCCTTCTTTGCGGCCGCGACCGCGATCAGCACCAGCGGGACGTACACCGCGACCAAACCGAGCAGCACCAGCGATACGCGCGATGGCGGCTCGCCGACCGGGATCTCAGGGAGGCCCGCGAGCACGTCGGATTCGGTGTCGCCGGTCGCGGTCCACGTCGCGGTCGGCGTCGCCTCGGAGAAGAACAGCACGCCCCGGCGTCCCTCGGCCGCGAGCTGTGCCTCGAAATACATCGGCGGCACGACCTCAAGGCCGGGCTCCATCTGACGCGCGAGGTTGTCGGGCGGGTAGGTGGGCCAGGTGATCGCCATCGACTCGGGCGGCGTCTCGCTCGGATACTCGAGAATCGCGACGGCACGGATCAGCGCCCGCATCCCGGTGGTCGGGAAGAGAGGCAGGAGCGTCGGGTCGGGGTCGTTGAAGATGTCGAGCTGCTCGATGACCGGGGCGATCCGCTCGCCGTTGATCTCGACGACGACCTCATTCTGCAGGTACGCGCGGAGATCATCGAGCAACGCCTCGGCCTCGACCCGCGCGAGCGCGTCAAACGCCTCCCGGGGGGTGTCGAGGGCCTCGTCGAGGAACGCGAGGTTGACCCCGATCGAGAAGCGAACACCGTCGGACTCGACCGAGACACGCAGGTCGGCGTGGGGGCCGTCCTGGGGATGGAATGCCGTTGCCGCACGGGCAGAGCCGAGCAGCAGGAAGACCAGGGCCGTGAAACCGAAGACGGTCCGCATGGGTTCACGATAGCGGGGGGCGGAGGGCGAAAGCAGGCCCGCGTGCTTCGCGGGTACAGGGCTCGACAGGGCCGATAGACTCCCCGCGGAGCGCGGGAGCGCTGAAGAAGGGATTCGTCCGGGTCGCCGCGAGCATCCCGGACGGCAACCGCCCAGGCGGGCGAGGAAGTTCAACACATGAAGACGACTATCACTCGTGCGGCGGCGATCGTCGCCCTCGCGGGACTCGGGCTCGGGATCGCCGGCGTCGGCGCGCTCGGCGGCGGCAAGAAGACCGCGGCGAACGAGACAACAGCGACCACCGCAGCGACCACGACGACCACCGCGGCGATGACCGCGCGCTCGATCGCCGGCTCGCCCATCGCGGACGTCCTGACCTCGATGAGCGAGGACGTACTCCGCTACAACGACCACATCACGATCCTCGCGAGCCCGTTCATGGAGGGCCGCGTGCCGGGCTCTGAGGGCATGGAGCGTGCGCGGCACTACGTCCAGTACCACTTCGAGAAGGCGGGCCTGCTGCCGCCCTTCCCGGGCGAGGGCGGCGACTTCTCGAGCTACCGCGACCCGTTCGAGCTCGGCAGCCAGTGGGTGGTCGAGAACGAGATGATCTCGACCTCCGAGGGCGTCGAGCTGCTCCCCGAGCGTGACTTTGTCTTCACCCGCCTCGGCGCCGAGGGCGAGGTCTCGGGCCGTCCGGTCTTCGTGGGCTACGGAATCGAGGACGGGCCCGACGGGTTTGACAGCTTCGGCAACGTCGATGTCGAGGGCAAGATCGCCGTCGTGCTCCGCTTCGAGCCGATGGACGCCGACGGCAACAGCAAGTTCACGGGCGAGCCCGCGGGCTCCGAGGCCGCGTCGTTCCAGAACAAGCTGATGACCCTCAAGGAAAAGGGCGCCGCGGGCGCGATCTTCCTGACGCCTCCGACTGTGGACGAGGACCGCCAGCGCATCCAGCGGTACAGCGGCCGCGGCCGCCGCGGCCGCGTGCAGGTCGATTCCCCGATCGACTTCCCGGTGTTCCTCGCGTCGCCGCTCGGCTCGCAGCGTCTGCTCTCGGGCCTGGGCGTGCGTTCGATGCAGCGCCTGATCGATCAGGCCGACAACGGCCGCGGCGCCCAGGCGATGACCAGTCGCGTGACGATCTCGGGCTCCGCGAACGACGAGCCGCTGATCGCTGAGAACGTCGGCGGCATGATCCCGGGCACGGGCTCGCTGAAGGACGAGTGGATCGTCGTCGGTGCCCACCTCGACCACCTCGGCATGGGCTACTTCGGCTCGCGCTCGGGCCCCGGAGCGCTGCACCCCGGCGCGGACGACAACGCCTCGGGCTCCGCGGGCGTCGTGCTGCTGGCCGAGAAGCTCGCCGAGGCGATCGCCGCACGCGACGACGCGTCGCGCCGCTCGGTGCTCGTCGTGGCGTTCGACGGTGAGGAGAGCGGTATCAACGGCTCGCGTCACTACGCCGACGACCCGATCGTCGAGATGGACGACCACGTGCTCATGCTCAACTGGGACATGATCGGGCGTCTCTCCAACGACACGCTCATGATCTCGGGCACCAGCACCGGCAAGGGCTTCCTCGACTTCATCGAGCCGCTCTTCGACGGCAGCGGGCTGAACGTCGTCACCCGCGACCGCTACCTGGGCGGCTCGGACCACCTGCCCTTCTTCCGCAAGGAGATCCCGGCGGTCATGGGTTCGATCGACGCCCTCCACGCCGACTACCACACGCCGGGCGACACCTCCGACAAGATCAACCGCGTGGCGGCGACCAAGACCGTGCTGCTCTTCCGCGACATCGTGCTCAAGGCGGCCGCCACCAGCGCGACCTGGGAGTTCCAAACGCCGCAGTCGGCCCGAGGGCAGTCGAACCAGCCGCAGATCCGCGTCTCGATCGGCATCAACCTGTCGCAGGACGACGAGGACGGCGTGCTCCTCGCTGGTGTGACCGAGGGCGGCGCGGCCGCCAAGGCTGGTCTCAAGGAGGGCGACCGCATCGTCCGCTGGGACGGCGTCAAGCTCACCGACCTCAACTCGTTCATCCAGCGGCTCGCCGGGCAGAAGCCGGGCGACGAGGTCAACATCGGCGTCAAGCGCGACGGCGAAGAGATGACCATGAAGATCAAGCTCGAAGCGCCGTAAGGCTCGGGCTTCCCGTTCGACTCTGAAGCGCCGCGGGGATCGCTCGATCCCCGCGGCGTGTTTCTTTTTCAACCGAATCTCTCCGCTCGGTCAGTCGCGGAGCTCGACGGTCATCTCCTGGTTCATCGCCTTCTCGGCGGTGTACTTCAGCGTCAGGCGCGTGCCCTCGGGGGCTTCGATGAGGAAGCGGTGGATCACGCTGCCCTCGCCCGGCACGCCGCCCGGCAGCTGCACGCGGCCCGGCTCGTGGCGGGTCTCGGACATCTGCGTGTCGAACCAGTTCCGCATTGAGCCGGACGCGACGACGCTCCCGCGTCCCGCGTCGAGCTCGAGGATGTCGTTCGTCCCGATGCCCGCCTGCTGTGCGCGGGCGGTGCGGGTCGGGATGATCTTCTCGTTGGTGAGCTCGACCTTCACCGACCACAGGTTGCCCGCCATCTTCTCGACGGCGACGCGGTCGAACGTGACCTTCGGCATCGAGTCGGCGTGCAGCGACGTGAAGCCGAAGTTGCGGTGGCACTCCTCCTCGAGCATGAACGTGGGCGTCGAGCGCGACGACCACTTGTTGAGCCCGCCGACGAGGATGTCGCCGTACTGCGGATGCTCGACCTCGGTGAAATCGGTGAAGACCTGCCCGAACTGCAGCCGGTCGCGGAAGAGCCACAGGTTCTCCTGCGTCGGGCGGACGTCGCGTTGGAAGTACTTGCCGCCGGTCCAGAGCTCGTTGGTGAACGAGATGATCCCGAGGGCCTCGGCCGCCCACGTCGCCTCGCCGCCGTGGACGTTGTAGAGATCATCAAAGATGACCCAGTAGTTGTAGTAGGGGAGCAGCAGCTCACCGACCTCGCCGATGCGGTCGTAGACGCGCAGGTCCGCGCGCGGGTAGACGCCCTGGCGGTAGTCCGTGCCGGGCCCGCGGAGGATCATGCCGCCCGTGTTGTGGAACGACTGGAATGCCGCAAGGTTGGGATGGTCGTAGCAGAACTCACCGATCGCGCGGGTCTCGGGCGCGCTGAAGGGGTACGCGCCCGCGCCGCGCTGGACGTAATCGGGCTGCCAGTCGCCCGGCCAGTTGCGGTTCATGTCGTGCCCATCGGTGCTGTCCTCGTTCACGCGGCCGTCGCCGTCGTTGTCAACGCCCTCGCGCCCGAGGTACCGCCAATCCCCGCGCTTGCCGGCTTCGGTCCTGGTGAAGATCCGCGGGTCGTCCTCGTCGCGGTCCCAGTCGCCGTCGCCCGGGACGTGCTTCCACATCTGCGTGATCGAGCCGTCGCCGTCGAGATCCTCCCACGAGTCCTCGTCGATCTGCCCGTCGCGGTCGCTGTCGATCGGCATCTGGTTGGCGCGGTGGTTCGAGCTGGTCGAAGGCTCGCTGAACCACACCGCGCGCGAATCCGGATTCACGATCGGCAGGATGTAGAACGTGTAATCGTCGAGCAGCTCCGTGATGTCGTCGGTCTGCCCGTAGTGCGTCGCGAGGTACCACAGCCCGTAGAGCGCGACCTCGACGCCCTGGATCTCGTTGGCGTGGATGCCGCCGTCGATCCACATCGCGGGCTTCGAGCGATCGTCGTCGCCCGGTGCGGTGATGGTCGCCATCAGCAGGTCACGCCCCTGGCCCGACTTGCCGATGACCTCCAGGTCGATGAGCTGCGGGTATGCCCGCGCAAGCCTGCGCATGTGGTCGTGGACCTGCTCGACGTCGTAGTAGCGGTTCCACGCGATGTCGTGCTTCGGTTCGACGAAGTCCTGCGCGAGAACAGGCCCGGCAAGCGAGGCCGCGGCCGCGAGAGAAATCATGATCTGGCGCATCAGTTGCCCTCCAGTCGGATGGTGATGTCGGAGGTACCGAAGCGGGGCGAGCGGGCCTCGATCCGGACGCGGGAGCCGGGGTCTGCGGTGATGAGCCACTCCATCGAGACGGTCTCGCCGCCCGCGATGGTGTCGGCCCGCTGCACACGCGAGCCCGTGAGAAACGCGTCGTCTGCCAGCCGCTGGTCCGCGTCAATCTCGACGACCAGCGGCGCGAGCCGCCGCGTCTTGAGGCCGATCGCTGTGACCGTCGGGAGCGTGCCCTCGTTGGTCGCGGTCATCCGCACGCGGAAGAGCCGCTCGCCGACACGCTCAACGGATGGCTCACCGACGCGAAGCTGCGGTTGCATACCGGTCAGCTCGCGGATGAACTCGAGCTGCTGCGTCACCAGCCCATCGACCGCACCCGCGGGTGGGTTGGTCCGGACGCCCGGCGCGAACCCGCCGACCTCGACCGTGCCGAGCTGCGGGTGCTGGACCTCGGACCAGTTGACGAAGCCCTCGCCGCCTCGCTCATCATCGAGGTGCGCGAGCCACGCCTCGTCGGCGTTGTTGCCGGGTTTGGAGCCGTCTTTCTTGTAGAGATCGGGCCGGTACCACACGGGCGTGCTGTAGCTCATCACGCCGAACTCCGAGTAGGCCCACTGCACCATCGAGCCCGAGCGGTCGCCGGAGCCGTCCTTGATCACGTCGGTGATCTCTTTGAAAGCGTCGGATGCCATCTTGTGGTGCGCCTCGTCGGCCTTCTCGAGACCCTTCGGGACACGCTTCGCCGGGCCGTACTGGCCCGACTTGGGCATCGTTCCGAGCGTGTCGTGCGGCCCATAGACAAGCACCTGCGTGATGTTGGGGCGCGAGAGCATCCAGTCCACGATCACCCGCGACTCGGGGCGCTCGTACGGGTAGAGCCCCGAGCCGTCCGTCAGCTCGGGCCAGTGCGTGGAGAAGTTCTTGTCGAGGTTCGTGCCGCCGCCGCCCGCGCCGCCCCAGCCGTCCTCGTTGAACGCGCCGTCACCGTCGTCATCGATGCCCTCGATCATGACCGCGTGCGTTGCGACCTCGCCGTCCTCGGGCTCGCGCATGAGCCGCGGATCGTCCGCGTCGATGACGTGCGTGGCGGTGAGCCCGTACTTGTCCGCCGCCGCGGAGGGCGCGGCCACGCGCACCATCGTGATCAGGCCGTCGCCGTTGAGATCGTTCGGCCCGTCCTCGTCGGTGCGGCCATCGCCGTCGGCATCGAGCTCCGCCGGGGCCTTCGCCGATTCCGCCTTGAACGGTCCTTCCTGCAGGAACCGCGCACGCCCATCCGGGTTTGCGAGCGGGAGGAGATAGATCGTCGCGGTGTCGAGCGAGCCGTCGAACTCGCGGACGAGCCGCTGCCGGAGCTGCTCAACAACGTCGGTGCCGAGCGTGTGATGGGCCTGCAGCCCGGCGACGATGAGCAGCGCTGGGCGTTCCTCGCGGCGACGGCCGTAGCTGTCGCGGCCGACCTCGCCGATCGCGTAGACCTCGATCGGCGTGCCGTCCGCGGACGTGCCGATCCGTATGGTCTCGCTGCCGGGCCGTGCGGCTTCGCCGGTGCCGGCGCTCGCGGCGCTGCCCGCCGCGGCGATCGTCGCGGCAAGTGCGGCCGCATGGACGAAACGTGTCATGAGTCCTCCGTCTGCTTGGGGTGCGTTGTCGGGCTGCCAGCCGCGTGCTCCCGTGCGGATCGCGGCTCCCCGACCATGGGCGGGCGAGCGTACCACCGGGCTGAGGCGGCGTTGCGATCGGCAGTGGCCGTCTCGCATCGGAAAAAACAGCGGGTTGGGCGAATTCCTGACGTGCCGGGCCCGTTGGTCCGCTTAATGAGCGTCGGGACTACGCCCAGCTTCCGGATGTTCGATCCGGCATGGGTCCTAAGTGCCTGAAATCAAATTATTTAGAGTCTGTGAAGCTGTGTGCGGAGGCGTCTTGTTCGGCGGCGTCCCAGCTATGCTCAAGTCACGGAACAAGCGGCGACTTCGCCCGTTCCACACGATCCAGAACCCGGAGGTCGAGACGGATGAACCGCGTCGCTGCTCTTCTTTCTGTCTGCGGAATGACCCTCGCCGCCAACGCGGGCGATGGTCTCCGCGTTGTCGCGTACAACATCACGAACTACGGCGGTGGTCTCGCGAGTGACGTCCAGAACGTCTTCTACGGCACGGTGAACACCGCGTCGAGCGAGTTTGTCGGCCAGACGCTCGATGCCGACGTCGTACTTCTCCAAGAGTTTCAGTCCACGCTGGCGCTGCAGAACTTCGTCTGCCACCTCAACTCCGCAGCGGGCAGCCCGGGCGATTGGCGCGCGGCACCGTTCATCAAGGGCGGCGGATTCGACAGCCCCGTCGTCTTCCGCGAGTCCAAGCTCGACCTGCTCCAGGCCCAGTTCATCTCGGGCAGCCACCCGCGCACCGTCGTCCGGTACATCTTTCAGCTTGACGGCTACGACTCGATCGACGCGACCTTCGCGTTGTACAGCTCTCACCTCAAGGCAGGGGCAGCCTCGTCTGTCGGTGGTTCGGGGCTCACGAACGGCGAGCGCCGCCTCGGCGAGGCGATCGATATCCGCGCCGACATCGAGACCGTGATCTCGTCGGGTCTCGCGGGGCACGCCATCCACGGCGGTGACTTCAACATCTCCAGCTCCTCGGAGGCGGCGTATCAGGTTCTTGTCGATGGCTCGATGACCAACGATCCCGACGATCCGCCGGGTGGCGTCGATCCCCGGCCGCGCAGTGCATCGGGCGCCGGCGTGACCACCTACGAGACCTTCGAGGCCTTCGCCCAAGAGCTCGAGAACCTGTCGCAGACCGACCGCTGCCGCACGCCCCCGTGTGAGGATGAGCCCACGAACTGCATCCTGCCGCTCGCGACTCCCGCCTCGCAGCCGGTGCTGACGCCCGCGGGCTACACGCCGCCGGCCGTTCCCGGCGCACAGTGGGACCCGATCGCACGCCCGGGTAGCTGGCGAAGCAGCCAGTTCACGGTCCTCCATACACAGGACCCGGCGCTCGGCGCGGCCGGGATGGACGACCGCTACGACCAAATACTCTTGACCGAGCGTTTCGGCGACGGCGACGGCTTCGAGTACGACGGCATGTTCGCCGTGCCGCAGGACCTGAGCCGGATCGACGATCCGAACCACAGCTACCGCGTCTGGGGCAACGACGGCACCTCCTACAACTCCTCGATCAACCAGTCGAACAACCAGCAGACCGGCAACAGCATCGCCGCGTCTATCGAACGGCTCGCCTCGAACGCCGGTCACGTCCCGGTGTTCCTCGACCTCATCGTGCCCGCCCGTGCGGAGGTTGGTGCGACGACGATCGACCTAGGCGATGTCACCGAGGGCGAGTCGGTCCCGTTCGATCTCGACGTGATCCACGCGGGCGACGCCGTCTGGGGCTCCGGCATCCAGCCGCTCCGGTTCAGCTTCGAAGAGGCTCCGGGCAGCCAGAACGCGCTGAGCGTGCCGCCCGGGCTCTTTGAGATCACCGCCGGCGCGGTCGAGACCCAGGCGTTCACCTTCACGTCGAGCGATCTCGGGCCGCAGACGGCCGAGATTCTCGTTTCGACGAACGATCCCGAGCTGCTCGGCGAGCCGATCCGCGTGACGGTCACCGCCGACGTCGTGAGCGCCGCAAACCCGGTGGACTTCGACGGCAACGGCGTCGCGAACATCTCGGACCTCTTCGCGTTCATCACGGCGTTCACCGAGACCCCACCGCAGCCTGCCACCGATTTCGACGGCAACGGCGTCATCAACATCTCCGACCTGTTCGCGTTCATCACGGCGTTCACCGCGCAGCCGTGATGAGGTCGCGACGCGGCCGCTCGGGAATGATCGCCTAAGAAAAAGCCCCGGCTCTCGGCGAACGCCGAGTGCCCCGCGCTGGTACCGTGTGGCGGCCGTGTTCAAGGTGGAGAACACGGCGGGCACCGGTCGTGCATCAGCAGGGGCGGCAGTGGGTGATCAGGCGGACGAGCGCGGACCCGATTCGCTCCCGATCGACGGCGGGACGGATGCGTCCATTCCTGCACGCCCCGCACGCCCGACTCGCGACGACACGTCGCCCGAACTCACGCTGCTGCTCAACGACGACCTCGACGCCGACGAACGCGCCCGCCGGCTGCTCCCGATGCTCTACAGCCAGCTCCGCGCTTCAGCCCGCAAGGCGATGTCGAACGAGCGCGTCGATCACACGTTCGACGCTACGGCCCTCGTCCACGAGGCCTACCTGAAGCTCTCGGGCGATCGCCGCATCCCGTGGAAGAACCGCGCCCACTTCTACGCCGCCGCCGCCGAGGCGATGCGCCGGCTCCTGATCGATCATGCCCGGTCCCGCGCCCGCTCCGAGTCGCGTCGGCCCCTTCGGCTTGAGAACATGACCGGCCTCGCGGATCTCGCGATGAGTTCCGCCGACGACATCACACGCTTCGATGACGCCTACCGCAAGCTCCAGTCGATCTCGATGGAAGCCGCGGAGATCCTGCGGATGAGACTCTTTGCCGGTCTCGGCGTGCGCCAGACCGCTGAGCTTCTCGGTGTGTCTCCCAGCACCGTCGATCGCCGCTGGGCTTTCGTCCGCGCGTGGATCTACAAAGAACTCCGCGGCAGCGGCTCATCAAGCTCATCGACGGACACCGAGAGCGGCGCCGAGGCGGGCCCGCCCGATGGAGCACCCGATGACGCCGAATGAGCCGGGCGATTCAACCAGCGCCAGCCCGCCCGACGTGCAGACGCTCTTTGAGCGCGCGATCGAGCTCCTCGGCGGCGAACGCGAGAAGTACCTCAGCGATGCCTGCGGCGACGACCTTGACGTGCGCCGCGAGGTCGAGGCGCTGCTCGCGGCTTACGAGAGCGCGGGCGCGTTCCTCACCGCACCCGACCGTCTCGATGACGAGACCGACGGCGACATCGCCGCGATAACCGAGGGCCCCGGCGCGACGATCGGCCGCTACCGCCTGCTCGAGCAGATCGGCGAGGGCGGGTTCGGTGTTGTCTTCATGGCAGAGCAGGAGCGGCCGGTCCGCCGCCGCGTCGCGCTCAAGATCATCAAGCTGGGCATGGACACCAAGCAGGTGATCGCCCGCTTCGAGGCCGAGCGGCAGGCGCTCGCGCTCATGGATCACCCGAATATCTCCCGCGTGCTCGACGCCGGCGCAACGGAAACGGGCAGGCCCTACTTCGTCATGGAGCTCGTCCGCGGCGAGCCCATCACCAAGCACTGCGACAGCAAAAAACTCCCTGTGCGGCAGCGGCTCGAGCTGTTCTGCCAGGTCGCGTCGGCCATCCAGCACGCCCACCAGAAGGGCATCATCCACCGCGATATCAAGCCGAGCAACGTGCTCGTGACCACGTCGGGCGACCGGCCCATCCCCAAGGTCATCGACTTCGGGATCGCCAAGGCGATGCACTTCCGCCTCACCGAGCGGACACTCTTCACCGGCTTCCGCCAGATGGTCGGCACACCCGCCTATATGAGCCCGGAGCAGGCAGAGAGCTCCTCGGTTGAGCCCGACACACGCAGCGATGTCTATTCGCTCGGTGTCATGCTCTACGAGCTCCTCGTTGGCTCGCCTCCGCTCGACCCGCACACGCTGAAGGATGCCGAGTACGGCGAGATGCAGCGCCTGATCCGCGAGGCCGACGTGCCCGCACCGAGCACTCGCTTCAGCACGCTCGGCACCGCGGAACGCATCGCCGACGAGCGACAACTCGAAGCCAAAAGGCTCGGCCTCCTGCTCAAGGGCGACCTCGATTGGATCGTGCTCAAGGCGCTCGAGAAAGACCGCGCCCGCAGGTACCAGTCGGTCGGTGCGCTCGTCGAAGACCTCAACCGGTATCTCACGGGCGAGACCGTCACAGCGAGGCCGCCCTCACGTCTGTACCGCCTGCAGAAGTTCATCAGCAGAAACCGCGGCGCGGTCGGCACCGCCGCGGTCGTCGTGGTGGCCATCACGCTGGGCCTGGTCGGGACCTCGCTCGGTCTTGTCCGCGCCGTGGATGAGAAGAACCAGCGCCAGGCGGCGCTCGAAGCCGAGCGGGTCTCGCGCAGGCAAGCCGAGCAGCTCGTCGGGTTGCTCACCGACGCGTTCGAAAGCCCCGACCCCGCGAACGCGGGCAGAACCGTCACCGTCCTTGAGGTGCTGGAGAACGCACGCCGGGAGCTTCTTTCGCAACAGCTCGACGACGAGGCCGCTCAGGCGCGGCTGATGCTCTCGCTCGGGCAGACCTACGCCGCCGCCGGGGAGCCGGAGCGAGCGATCGAGCTGATCGAACCCGCAAGGGCGATGCTCCGCCGGTCGGAAACCGCCGAGCCGTTCGAGTCGATCCGCGCGACGCTGAGCATGGCGACCGTGCTCGGTCGTCTGGATCAGATCGCCCGCGGGCTCGACGAGGTTGATCGCGCCGGTCGAGACCTCGCCAACATCAAGCGGCCGCCGCGGAACGTGACCGGTGATCAACGGTTGCAATGGAACATTCAGCGTGTCGAACTCGAAGCAGAATTTCAGTTTCGGCGTGCCGAGCTCTTGCTGGCGAATAACCAACCGACCGAGACACTCGAAGCCCTCGATGAGATCGCGCAGAACACCCGCGGCCTAAGCGGTGAACTCACGGTCCAGGTCTCCACGCTCAGGGGACGTGCCCTCCGCGAGCGCGGCGACCTGGATCAGGCGGTCGAGGCGCTCCACAGCGCTGCGAGCACGAGCCAGTCCCGTCTGGGGGACGTCCACCCGCTCACGATCGAGGCCGAGATCGAGCTCGCCAAGGCATTGATCGCGCTCAACGGCGGCACGACACCCGGCCCCGAGAACCTCACCCCGCTCGACATGCTGGGCGACGTCTACGACCGCTGCGTGACCCGGTTCGGTCGGCAACACCCGAGAACGCTCAGTGTCGGTGCCGAGCTGCTCGTCGCAGCGGCCGATGTGGAAGACTCCGCATCCGTGCCCGAACGTCTCGACCCCGAGTTCGCCTCGCGGATCTACGACGCCGCCGCCGAGACCCTTCCAAGCAGCCACCCGGATCGGCGGCGGATCGCCGTTTCGGCGCAGGCGATCCTCCGCAACGGCGGCCGCGAAGATCTCGCCAGCGCCATCAGGTCATCGGAGTCTGCGGCCGCATCGGTCGGAGACATGATCGGCGGTCTCACCAGCTTCGAAGAGGCGTACTTCCTCGGACGCGAGCTCGTGAACGTGGGCGACCTCGAACGCGCGATTGTCGTCTTCGAGCGGGCGCTGCAACTGGACGGCGAGACCGCGCCGAACTCATTCCGCTGGCACGATCTCAGGTTCAGGCTCATCGACGCGCAGCTGAGACTCGGCCGTGTGAGCCGCGCGATCGACATCGCCGATGATCTCGTCGAAACATCGACACCCCCAAACGACGTCGTGCTGACTCGATTACTCGAACGGCTCTCCAAGGTGCTGCAAGCGTGCGCTGACGACGGATCCGCTTCGCTCAAGCAGCGCGGGCAGGACGTTCTCGCGGCGATCGTCGGCGCGGCTCCACGCCTCTTTCAGGAGGCCACCGAGCTCGCGGGGCGGGAAGAGCTCACGCGGTTGGCCGGAGCAGCCAATGGGCTCGATCAGCTCCCGACGATGACTCGGCTTCTTCTCGAGCGTCGCCGGGCGTACCTGATCGGGCCCGGTCGGTCCGCCGACGAGCTCGCGGAACTCCGGGCCATCGAGCGGGTCGAGTCCGCGGGGATGTTCGGGCAGGGTGTCCCGACCGGAGGCATGCGCTTCGATGGGACGGGCTCGTCCCTGATGATCCCGACGCTGCACCTGCACGCCCAGCGGCCGCTCGTGATCGAAGCGATCATCACGCCTGTCAATAGCGGGCGGGCATCGGCTCAGACGTACACCTGTATCGTCGGAGCCAATGAGTCCGCGGGGTTGGCGCTGGCAATTCAGCATCGCGGGATCCGCTCGCTTATCTCCATGGACTTCCATGTGGGCGGATCAGACCCCCGAACATCAAGTTATGGCTATGTGAATAGTCGCAGCCCCAATAACGTCGTTTCAGGCCAGCGGATCCACGTTGCCGGTGTCTGGACCGGCGCGACGCTTGACCTCTATGTCGATGGCGAGCTCGTCTCGAGCGTGCCGGACGTGTCAAGACAGGGACTTATCGCGAATCTACCCGTGATCGTGGGAGCGGGGCCGAGCCGGACGAGGGGCATTCATCAATTCTTCAACGGCGTGATCGAGGCCGTTCGGGTGCGGGAAATGGCCGGTCCTGATGATGTCCCGACGAAAGCCGAAGCGCTTGATCTCGTGGACGGAACCGTCGTCCTGTTCGATCTGACGGAACGCACCGGCGGACTGGTGCCGGATCGATCAGGCAACGGATTCCATGGGGTCGCGACTGCGGTGGAATGGGTGCCAACGAGGTGACACGGGCAATCGCTCCGCAAATCTCACGCATCCTTCTCAAACGTCGTAGATCAAGGTTTCGCAAAGGTTTAGGCCTCTGCGGAGATACGAGTTGACTCCACGCCGCCGGGTCGAATCAATCGGCCGGCGGTGCACAGCGAACGATTCGAGCGACGTCCGAAGGTACGGACCATCGCACGCACCAGAGGGGCCCTCACAATGATGACGGACACGAAGGATTCGATCTCTCGCCTTGCCCGCCGCCGCGGGTTCACGCTTATCGAGCTGCTGGTGGTCATCGCGATCATCGCGGTGCTGATCAGCATCCTGCTTCCCGCGCTCGGCAGCGCCCGCAACGCGGCGCGTCGCCTCAAGAGCCAGAGCAACCTGCGTTCGATCATGCAGCTCGTCAGCACCTACGTCATCGAGAACAACGAGACGCACACCGATATCCGCCACGACAAGGTTGACTGGTGGCGGCCGGTCGGTGATCCTGGCGGGGCAGATCATTTCTTGCAGAACGATCAGGTCTACATGCTGCGTGGCCGAGACATCGCCGCATATTGGGCGGTCCGCTATCTCGAGTACGCAGATCTTTTACCGTACCAAGGTTCAGACTTCGACCCAAACGTCGGTGTTGCGACCTTCAAGCCGAATTACGCGATGGAGATGTTCGTCGATCCTACAAACGACTACTTCATCCTTCCCAACGAACTTGTAGATGGCACTCTGGATCCGAGTGAGGCCGGTCAGTACGACCAGATGTTCGACGAGAAACTGAAGTACTCGTCGTACGGCATCGTCGCGCCACAAGAAGTTCCCCAAGGAGCAAACGCAGCGAAAGCTCGCGGTCTGATGCGATTCCTTAACCAAGTCGAAGTTGATAGTAATCCGCGGAAATGGCGGATCTGGAGAACTGGCCGCCGCGCGATGTACGGCACGGACCAACGTGCCGCGAATATGGCAACCTCCGACAGGACCGGGAACGAGTGGTACAAGATCGCGTATCCCGCAGGAACGCTATTCGCTCTGACGCACGCAGAAGTAACGATCGAGAACAACCGCGATTCAATTCACGACCTTGATCAAGATGCTTGGAACGGGCAGGCCTACGCAGGGCTTGATTGGAGACAGAGTGTTCTGCGGTACGGCAACGAAGAAGCTCTCGTCTCATGGGTTGACGGGCATGTCTCGACGCTGAGCCGCACGGATTCGCGCGACGAGATGTACGAAGGCTGGATCGAATCCCCGGTCGCCGCGCCGACCGGTGTCGACACCAGCGAGCGCGGCCGGTAACCGGCGACCGGGAGGAACGCGCCGTGAGGCCGGCAAGCCTCGCGGCGTGAGAGAGTGATTTCGGAGAGTTCATGAGGTCGCGGCTGCCGGGGTATCGATACCTCGGCAGATCGCACAACGAGAAGGAATCTGAGAGATGCACAGCAAGAAGAACGCGCAGTTTGGGGCCGCCGCGCTCATCGCGGCAGCAGGCTTTGCCGTCGCCCAGCCGCTCGAGGACGTCGAGTTCGGCGCCGTTGACGTGCAGTTCAACCCGTTCGCGGTCGTCGCGACCACCGTCGGCAACGTCGATGTCGATTCGCCCGACGTCGGCATCTACACCCTCCTCAACGGCGGCACGACGACGCCGCGCTACTCACCGAGCGTCGGTGTCCTTCTCTCGCACGCCGCCGAGCTGGGCGAGGGCACCAACGGCTCCTTCAACTCCTCGGTCAACATCGTCAACAACTTCTTCGAGATCAACACCTTCGTCGTGGACGGCCTCGTCGAGGTCGATGACGGCATGGGCGGCATCACGCTCGAGCAGATCGACAACGGCGCGGGCTTGCCCGACCGCAACATCGCGATCGACGCCGACTTCAGCTTCGTCTTCTTCCCCTTCAGCGAGTTCCAGTACGCCGGTCACGCCTTCGTGCCCAGCAGCACGCCTTTCAAGGCGGGCCCGCTGAACTCGATCAACTCGCCCCGCTTCGAGCTGATCTCCGAGGGCGATTTCCCCGCGTTCGACGCCGGTAC
>JBCDKU010000045.1:0-21448 GCA_038746265.1 Planctomycetota bacterium | reverse complement strand
GAGATTGTCGGCGATCTCGCCGAAGTAAGGTCGATCGAGCGAGAGACCGGCCGTTCTGCGATTTGGATCAATCTCGTAACGATTGAAGAGATCCTTTATCAACTACCCAAGCGAATCGCGCACATCCGCTTCTTCCGCCACGCATGGAGGGTCACGAAGTGGGGGATCCCGATCAGCGTTATTGCAAAACTCTGGGAGAAACTCGGCTCGTAAAGGGACCTTGATCCGAAAGAAGAAATAGATGACCAGACGCCTCAACAGCTCCGACCTGGGCCCCGAGCTCCTCGATCACATGAAACGGATCAAGGCGAAGGCGATCGAGCTCGGGCTCGATTTCTTCGAGGTGATCTTCGAGAAGCTCGACTTCGACACCATGAACCAGATCGCGGCGTATGGGGGGTTCCCGATCCGCTACCCGCACTGGCGGTGGGGGATGGAGTACGACAAGCTCAGTAAGCGCGACGCGTACGGCATGGGCCGGATCTACGAGATGGTCATCAACAACGACCCCTGCTACGCCTACCTGCAGGAGTCGAACTCGATCACCGATCAGAAGCTGGTGATGGCCCACGTCTACGGGCACGCGGACTTCTTCAAGCACAACCTGTGGTTCAGCAAGACGGAACGCAAGATGATCGATCAGATGGCCAACCACGCGACGCGGGTGCGGCGGCACATCGAGCGGCACGGGCAGGAGGACGTCGAGCGCTTCATCGACGCCTGCCTCTCGATCGAGCACCTGATCGACCCGCACTCGGTCTTCGTGAAGCGGCACGGCTCGGGCGTGGACCGCTCGGCCGGCGAGGCGTTCGAGCCCAGCAAGCTGCCGGCGAAGGACTACATGGATCCGTTTATCAATCCCTCCGAGGAGCTCGCGCGGCAGAAGGAGGCTCACGCGGTCGAGCAGGCGGCGAAGCGCCGCCGTGTGCCGGAACGGCCCACGCGGGACGCCCTGGCGTTCATGATGCAGCACGCGGCCCTTGAAGACTGGCAGGTCGATGTGCTGAGCATCATCCGCGACGAGGCGTACTACTTCGCGCCGCAGGCGATGACGAAGGTGATGAACGAGGGCTGGGCGACGTACTGGCACTCGAAGCTGATGACCGAGCACTTCCTCGAGGATGCCGAGATCATCGACTACGCCGAGCAGCACTCGGGCGTGGTGCACATGCCGCCCGGCGGGTTCAACCCGTACAAGATCGGGGTGGAGCTGTTCAAGGACATCGAGCGGCGGTGGGACAAGGGCCAGCACGGGCCCGAGTGGGAGCGGCTCGAGGAGATCGGCGCGAAGCGGAAGTTTGATGACGGGTCGCACAAGGGCCGCGAGAAGATCTTCGAGGTGCGGCGGATCTCGAACGACGTGAACTTCATCGACGAGTACCTGACGCCCGAGTTTGTCGAGAAGCACCAGATGTACCAGTTCCGCCGCGACCCGCAGACGGGCGAGGTGCGGATCGTGACGCGGGACTTTGACCGGATCAAGCAGACGCTGCTCTACCGGATCACGAACATGGGGCAGCCGTTCATCTCGGTGGTGGACGGGAACTATCTGAACCGGGGTGAGCTGTACCTGACGCACGAGTTCAGCGGGCTCGAGATAGACGGGTCGAGGGCGGTCGAGGTGCTCAAGGCGCTGCGGCTGATCTGGGGCCGCCCGGTGCACCTGCAGTGCGTGATCAACGAGGTGATGACGCTGATCACGGTCGATGACCCGGGGGACGAGCCGGAGCGGCAAGAGATCGGCGACGAGACGCCCCGGCCCGCCCACGTGATGACCTGAGTGCGGCCCCACCGAATTTTGCTCGGATGACCGCAAGACAGCCGAATCGGCGGCGTTGAGCAGGGAGAAACGTCCCCGAGGTGGTGTCGCGGACGGTTCGGTGAGGGTTCCAACGCAATGACCGGTGTTCAGATTCAATCACGCCCGTACGCATCCCGTTCGGGTTTTTCGCTTCTCGAGCTGCTTGTGGTGATCGCGATCATCGCGCTGCTCATCTCGATCCTGCTGCCCGCGCTGCAGGTCGCCCGCCAAACGGCGCGGCAGACCGCGTGCCTGGCGAACCTGCGGTCGCAGGGGCAGGCGATGGAGACCTACAAGGGCGATTACCAGGACGACTACCCGTTCGCGCGGTACGCGCCGCCGCCGGTGTTGCTCTCGGAAGCCGACCTCGATCTGCAGGCGGTGGACGACCCGAACACGATTATCGACGAGGGGTTCAAGCAGCAGGGGCTTCCCGTTGTGCTGGACGGCTACATCGAGTTCCAGTCGGCGGCGCACACCTGCCCGGGCGATCCGGGGCTCGCGGAGGTCCGGTACATCAACGACGCCGAGGGCGGCGGGACGATCGAGCGGCGGCTCGGGACGTCGTTCGTGTTCGGCGATCTCGCGTACCAACTGCCGGGGCGTGCGTGGCAGGAATCGATCTACACGAACTTCACGTTCACGCGGTGGAACGAGGAGGAGATGAGGTTCGACGGCGGGCGGCAGCTCCCCGACTTCATCCGGCCCCGCTTCGAGAAGCAGCCGGACGAGGTCGAGATTATGTACGACTTCGACAACTCGTCGATCTACCTCGAGAACCGAGGCAACCCGATCATCAGCGATGATCTCGGTGTTCTGAACGAATCGATCGGCGGCAGCGACGGTGTCTCGGAGGTCGCGGCCACCTTCGTGATCGTGGATCGCTTCCACCCGACCCGCAACTTCCTCTTCGCGGACAGCCACGCGGAGAAGGGCGCGGGTGAGGAATAACAAGTACGCATCAGCCTCACCAGAGGCACCTTTGGAGATTTGACATGTCCGGACTGCTTGAAGATCTGGGAATCAGCGCCGAGGGGCAGCGTCAGGCGATCGACCATGACTGGTCGAAGACGAAGAGGATCGCGGTCGCCGTCGCGGTGAGCGTGATCGGTGTGTCGGCGGTCGTGGGCGGCGCGATGGCGTGGAACGCCAACAAGCCCGTGCGTCTGCCGCGTTCGGCTCAGGAGGCGGCGGCGGTGATGGCCTCGGACCGGTTCGATTCGCTCGACCGCCGCGTCAGGACCAGTACGCGTTCGAGGCGGCCCGGCTCATGCGGACCCTGAGCGAGGACGACGTGACCGCGATGTTCCAGGACAACCCGGAGCAGGCCCGCGAGATGATGGGGCGGATCTTCGAGGCTAAGAGCCGCGAGGCGACGCTCGCCCGGGCGTACGGCGCGGAGGTGGACTTCCGCGCGATGTTCGCCGACTTCCGCAACATGCGCGGGGCGATGCGTGGGGGTCGCGGCGAGATGACCGACGAGCAGCGCCAGGAGTTGCGCGAGCGGATCTCGCAGGAGATTGACAAGCGGATGACCGAGCAGCTGCAGAGCGGCAACCCGCAGGACGCGGCGCTCCGCGGCGCGGGCGGCGGCCGCGGGATGGGCGGCTTCGGTGGCCGTGGTGGCCGCGGCGGTCCGTGAATGAACGACCAAGAAGCCGACGGCGGCTTTGGATTGAGATAACCAAACCCCTGTGATCAACAGGCAACCGATCGGCTGATCGGCGGGCGCGAACCACGCACGGCGGCTCTCTACACCCCGCCCGCTTGGTGCTCCGGAGTGTCTTCCGGGTTGAGCATCGGCGACCCGTCGTTCAGCCGGCGGTCTTTTTTGGGCTCGGCCGGCGTGCCGATGCACACCTTCCACGCCGGGAGGTCCTTGAAGACGCTTGAGCGGGCACCGACGACGGTGCCGTCGCCGATGGTGACGCCCGGGGCGACGAAGACGTCGGCGGCGATCCAGGCCTGTTTGCCGATCGCGATGGGCTTCGGGATCAGCGGGAAGGCGGGGTCGGTCTCGTCATGGGTGGCGCCGCAGAGGTGGGCGTACTGGCTAATGGTGGTGTTCTCGCCGATGGTGACGCCGCCCACGTTGTAGCAATCGACGAAGTCGGCGAGGGTGGCGTGGTCGCCCATGGTGAGCCGCCACGGGGCCCAGATGCGGGCGGCGGGGTAGATGCGGGACTTCCAGGTGATGTCGGCACCGAAGAGCTTGAGCAGGGCGCAGCGCCAGACGTGCAGCGGGCGCGGGCTGAGGCGGAAGAGCGTCGCCTGGACGAGGCCCCAGAGGCTGCGCGCGAGGCGGTTGCCGACGGAGTGGGGGGCGTCGCGGGGCGTGGTCTGCTGGTTGGTTCTGGTGAAGTCAGCCACAGGTGTGTTACGTCGCCGCGGGGACGAAGGCTCGTTCCTTGAGCGGTCTTGCCGGCTGGCCCACGCAGACGCGCCATCCCGGGAGGTCGGTCTCGACGGTCGCCCGCGCGCCGACGACCGTGCCGGCGGCAATGGTGGTGCCGGGCCAGACGAGCGAGTCGGCGGCGACCCAGCAGTCGTCCTCGATGGTGATCGGGCCCTTGAGGCGATTGGTCTCGTCGGGGATGCCGGCGGGCTGATCGGGGTCGGTGATGTCGGTCGCGAGGATGGTGTACTGGCTCACGACGCAGCGGTCGCCGACGGTGATCGCGTGGTCGCGGCAGCGCAGGTCGGCGGCATCGCCGAAGATCGTGAGGTGACCCGCGGCGAGGTTCCAAGGGGCGTCGCAGCGGACGCTCGGGCGGATCTTGGTGGTGGGCGCGACCTTCGCGCCGCAGAGCGTCCAGATCCTGCGGCGGATGCCGTGCAGAGGCGTCGGGCTCAGGCGGAAGGCGGGGCTGAGCAGGGCCCAGAGGATGGGCTTTGGCGCGCTCATGCGTCGGGCTCGGCTGGCTTCGCGGGGTTTGCTGGCTTCGCGGGGTTGCCCGTGAGCGTGGTTCCGGCGGGCGCGTTCTTGTAGACGCTTGCGCGGGGCCAGACGCGGCAGTCGTCGCCCAGCTCGACGTAGGGACCGATGTAGGCGTCGATGCCGACGAGGCAGCGGTCACCGAGCGTGATCGGGGGCTTGAGCAGAGGGAAGCGGGAGTCGGTCATGTCGTGCGTGCCCGCGCAGAGGTGGGCGCGGTCGTCGATGAGTGAGTCAGAGCCGATCGTGATCGGGCCCAGCCCGTAGAGGATCGCACGGTCGCCGACGCGGACGTTGCTGCCCAGGTTGACATGCCAGGGGATGGTGATCTCGCAGGTGCGGGCGAGCCGGCAGCCCGGGCCCGCGGTGCCTCCGAAGAGCCGGAGCAGCGGCACGCGGAGGGCGGGGACGGGGATCCAGACGAGCCGCGCGAGTGTGTTCCAGAGGACGCGGACAAGCTTTTCTTTCGGCGTCCAGACGGACCGGCGTGTCGGCGGCGGATGGAGCGCCTGCGTGCCGCCCGGATGGTCGGTTTGGGCGGTCTGCGCGGGCTCGGATGGGGTGTCGGTCGTGGGTGTCATGGGCGGGCGGCGCTATGGTACGGCCCTGCTGAGATCGGCCGATTCTGGTCGAAACGTGGAGTGATCGACCCGTGGGCGCGACGAAGACGCTCGAGAACCTGGCGAGGCGGTACCTGCCGCCGCCGATGGCCCGGGCCGCGAAGCGGTACGCGGTGCACGCGCGGTACCGGGCGCAGGCGTCAGCGTGCCGCGCAGGGTTCGAGGAGTTCGGGGATCGGTACCCGGAGAAGATCCTTTTCATCGCGGGGCTTCCCAAGAGCGGGACGACGTGGCTCGAGAAGATGATCTCGAGCTGGCCCGGCTACCACGAGCTGTTGATCCCCGACGTGGCGGACTACGAGCTGAAGTCGGGCGGGAGCCACGACTACGACCTGCCCGGGGACACGTTCAGCCGCATGTCGGGGATGCTGGTGCTCTCGAAGATGCACGTGCACGGCAGCCCGCACAACGCGCGGGTGCTCAAGGACGCCGGCGTGCCGTACGCGGTCTTGTTCCGCGACCTCCGGGACGTGGCGGTGAGCAACTTCTTCTATGTGCGCAATACGCCGTGGCACCCGGAACATCCTCATTATGCGGACGTGTCGGTCGAGCAGGGGCTGGCGACGTTCGCCGAGCGGACGCTGCCGGCGTACGCGGAGTGGGTGAGGAGCTGGCAGGCCAACCGCGACCCGGAGCGGTCGCTCGTGCTTCGGTACGAGGAGCTTCTTGCCGATGTTCGCTCGCGGCTCGCGGAGCTGGCGGGGCTGTTCAGGCTCGACGCGTCGGACGAGCGGCTGACCGAGATCGCGGAGAGGAACAGCTTCAGGTCGATGTCGGGCGGGCGCGAGGCGGGGCAGGCGGACGGGTCCGCGTTCGTCCGCAAGGGCGTGGCGGGGGACTGGGTGAACCACTTCACGCCCTCGCTCAAGGACACCTATAAGGACGCGATCGGGGGGTTCCTGATCGAGTTCGAGTACGAGCAGGATCTGGACTGGTGACGACCACAACGACCCATGCGACGACGACGGCCGAAGCCGCGGAGGCGGTGCGCGAGGCGAGCGCGACGGCTTCCGGCGCGGGCCGGCTCAAGGTCGTGATCCTGAACCAGTACTACGAGCCCGATGTCGCCTCGACGGGACACCTGCTGCACGAGCTGGCGTCGGAATTGGCTCGGACTGGCTTCGAGGTCAAGGTCCTGACGAGCCGCCCGAGCTACGGGCCTCCCGAGACGTGGGTCGAGTGCCCGATGCGGGAGATGCTTGACGGCGTCGATGTGCGGCGGCTGTGGACGACCCGGTTCAGCAAGGACAACCTGCTGGGCCGCGCGATCAACTACCTCACGTTCATGGGCCAGCTGTTCCTGCGCGTGCTGTTCACCAGCCGCAAGGACACGGTGTACCTGTACACGACGAACCCGCCCTTCCTGAGCGTGATCGGCGCGATCGTGAGTCTGGTGCGCAAGCACGCGTACGTGCACCTGTTGCATGATGCGTACCCGCAGATGGCGGTGTGGGTCGGCACCATCAAGCGGCGGGGGATCGCCGAGCGGATCTGGCACGGTGTGAACCGGCTCTGCTACGGGCGGTGCAAGCGGGCGATCGTGCTGTGCGGCAAGGCGAAGAGGCTGGTGGCCGATTCGTATGACGTGGAGCGCGAGAAGATCCACGTGATCCCGAACTGGGCGGACGGGCAGCTCCTGCAGGCGCGACCGAAGAAGGACAGCGAGTTCGCCGCGAACAATGACCTGCTCGACAAGTTCACGGTCATGTACTCGGGCAACCTGGGGTTGTACTACGAGTTCGAGACGATCCTCGATGCGAGCGAGCGGCTCACCGACGCGCCGTACCGGCTGGTCCTGATCGGCGCGGGCGGGAAGCGGTCGTGGATCGAGGAGCAGATCAAGAAGCGGAGCATGTCGAACGCGCTGCTGCTGCCCTACCAGCCCTTCGCGAAGCTCAACGACTCGCTCTCGGCCGCGGACGCGAGCCTAGTCACGATCGCCGAGGGGATCGAGGGGATCAGCTTCCCGAGCAAGCTCTACACCTCGCTCGCGGTGGGCCGACCGATTCTCGCGCTGTCGGAGAAGGACTCGGAGCTGCGCGAGCTGGTCGAGAAGCACCGCGTCGGGCTGTGGTGCGAGCTGGGCGACTTCGAGCGGATGACCGAGAACATCCGGCAGCTGATCGCCGACCCTGCCGGGGCGTACGAGATGGGCGTGCGGGCGCGGAAGCTCTTCGAGCGGCTGTTCACCAAGGAAGCGTGCAGCGCGAAGTACGCCGAGGTCCTGCTCGCGAGCCACCCGATGACGGACGTGACCGCGGAGCCCGCGCACGAGTCGATCGGGGCGGGCGTCGAAGTCGAGTAGCGGCTGGGCGGCGCCGGCTCAGGGAGTGAAGTTGGCCCAGGGCGAGTTCACGTCGTCGTCGGGGCCGATGCGGTTGGATGGGTTCGATGACTGGATCGATCCGAAACTCAGGGTGTTCCTGGTCACGACGTTCCGGCCGTTCGAGAGCACGATATCCCCGAGCGTCTTGTTGAGATCGATCACGCAGCTCTCGCTTGCGACAATCGCGGTCGCCGAGGCCTCGGCGATGTTGTTCCGAATAATGCAATCAAGCAGAGCGACAATCGCGATCGGTGCGTCGTCGATCATGCAGCCCGTGATGTTGGATGAGTTCCCAATGGTGATGGCCTGCGTCGAGCTCTGGGCGTTGCCGATGACGATCGCACGGAAGACCGATTCGGAAGTCCCGGCAACGGCCGTCCCGCTCCCGCGGTAGTCGGTGAACGTGCACCCCGAGACGTTGCCCTGGAAGCCGATCGTGACACCGCTCATCGTCGATCCGTTGGAGCCGAACGTATCGACGAGGACGTGCGAGAGAATTGGGCGGTTGCCGGTCGTGATTGCGGGACCCGAGAGGTTCCGGATCGTGGTGTGCTCGATGCGCGAGCCGTCACCCACGTCGACCGCGGCGTTATCCGCGGTCGCGCCCTGATTGATAGCGACTTTTGAAAGCTGCGCCGACTCATTGACGTGGATCACGCGTCCGGTGAAGCCGTCGAACGTGACGTCGTCGAAGACGCAGTTGTTGCCATTCGGCGCGAGCACGCCGACACCCGGGCCGGTCACGGTGCAGCGTCGCATGATGATGGTCGCGCTCTGCGCGTTCACGACCTGCTGAGGCTGCTTGATCACGAGATCCTCGAGCACGATGACAAGCGATTCGCTCGTCGGCGCGGTGACGGTCGCGAAGCCGCCGGTCAGAGTGCCGTTGCGGATCGTGATCGTGCGGGGTCGCTCGGGGTCGGGCGTGCCGTTTGGGGCAATGTTGAACATGAATCCCGCGTTGTCGGGCGAGTTGATCTCGAAGCCGTTGAGATCGATGGTGACGTCGCCCGGAGCAGGGATGTTGGCGAAGCGAGCGAGGGACGGCAGCTCGATCGGTTCCCCGAGGTAGTACGAGCCGGGAGCGCTGATGGCGATCGCCGCGGAGGCCACATCGCTCCGCACCAGCGGTGTCCGCGGCTCGGCCTCATCGATGGACTTGAAGCTGTCCGAGACGGGGCCGGCGGGCGGCGTGAGCTGCGCGAGCGTCAGGGTGGCGGGGACGGCGAGCGCGGCGATGGCCGTGACAACAGCAAAGCGATTCTGCATGGCGGTTCCCTTCTCCGGTTGGACCATCAACCTACCGGAGAACGGGCCGCGGCCCAAACGAAATCGGGGCGTTGTTGAATGCTTCAGGCGTTCGCCGCGACCGGCGCGGGGGACTCCGGGGCGGTCGCGTTGATGACCGTTTCCGCGGGGGGCTGGCGCCACTCGGCTTTCTGGAAGCGGCCGCGGGCCTGGTACCACTCGACCATCCGCTTGATGCCCTCGGGCAGCGAGACCGCGGGGCTGAACCCCGTCGCGGCGATCTTGTCCGCCTCGTACTTGGTCTGGGCGCTGAAGAGCTTCTTGATGCGTGCGGTCGAGATCGGCAGGTTCTTGCCCGTGAGCTTGATGACGATGTCAAAGGGCAGGCCCGCGAGCATGCCGAACCACATGGGCAGCTTCATGGGCTTGGGCGGGAGCAGCAGGCTCTTGTAGATCTCCTCGGAGATGCCGCCGCTGGTGAGGTCGGGCTTATCGATCCAGTTGTAGACGTCAAAGTCAGCGCGGTTCTTGTGGGCCCAGAGGTAGATCGTCGCGTCGATGATGTTCTCGACGTAGGACAGGCTCTTGATGTTGTCGGCCTTGCCGAACTGAACGTACTTCTTGCCCGCGATCTGGCGAATCAGCGAGTACATATTCGCGAAGTTGTTCGGCCCGAACGTGACAGTGGGGCGGATGACCAGGCACCGGCGGCCCTCGCCCTTCTCGACCCATTCCTGCAGGACCTTCTCGCCCGCGAGCTTGCTCTCGCCGTAGGGCGTGAAGGGGCGTTTGGGGCTGTCCTCGTGGATGGGCTCGGGGACCTCGCCGTAGACGGCGACGGTCGAGTAGAAGGTCGCCTCGCGGATGCCCAGCTCATCCATGACCTCGCACATCGTGCGGGTGCCGTGCTCGTTGACGGAGAAATAGGTGTCGCGCTCGATGCCGAAGTCGTGGTGGGCGGCGGCGAGGTGGACGACGTGATCGACGGGCGTACCGCCGTGCATCATCGCGCGCTTCAGGGCGGCGGGGTCGCGGACGTCGCCGCGGTAGAAGGCGTGCTTGGCGGCATCGCCCGCGGGCTGGTAGAGGTCAAGGTTGATCACCTCGTGGTTGCGCAGCCGCAGCGAGCGGTTGAAGTGCTCGCCGATGAAGCCGCATCCGCCTGTCAGTAGGACCTTCACGTCTCGGAACCCCCCCGGGGGCGGCATCGCCCTCTACACGCAGAGTGTAGTAGGGCAATCAAGCCCCCCGTCAGCGGGATCGGTCGAGGACAGGACAGGCGGTAGGTCAAGCGGGGCGGGCTGCGCCGGTTGCGCGGGTGGACTAGCCGTACAGGACCTGCACGAGCCCGACGCAGACCGCGCCGCACAGGAGGGTGAGCGGCCCGCCGAAGCGGGTGAAATCGAGCCAGCGGTACCCGCCCGGCCCCATGACCATGAGGTTGGTCTGGTAGCCGATGGGCGTCGAGAACTCGCAGCTCGCCGCGACCGCGACGACCACCGCGAAGGGCATGACCGGCAGGTCGGCGTCGCCCGCAATCGAGACCGCGACCGGGAACATGAGCACGGCGGCCGCGTTGTTGGTCATGGTCATCGTGAAAACACTGGTGAGCACATACGCCGACGCCAGCAGCGCGGTCGGGCCCAGCCCCGCGGCGACATCCGTCACGGCGTGGGCGATCGTCGCGGCGAGCCCGGTGTCGGCGATGGCTTTCCCGACGCCGAACGCGGCGGCGATCGTCACGAGGACCTGCAGGTCGATCGAGCTGCGCGCCTGGGGCCCGGTGCAGCAGCGCAGCGTGATCATGGCGCCGCCGGCGAGCAGCGCGCCGAGCAGGGGACCCGCGAGGCCCGTCGAGATCAGCACGACCAGCCCCGCGAGCACACCGATCGCGAGCCACGCGCGGTCGTGGCGGAGGGCGGCATCCTCGGCGCGGGCGCTGACGAGATAGAAGTCTCCCGAGCCGACCTGGCGTTCCTCGAAGCCGCTGGTGGCTTCGAGCAGGAGGGTGTCGCCGCCCTGCAGCGTGATGTCGCCGATCTTGCCGCCGAGCCGCTGGCCGAGCCGGTGCACGGCGACAACCACCGCGCCGTACCGCGTGCGGATGCCCGCGCGGCGGATGGACTGCCCGACAAGCGGCGACGACGTGGAGACCACCGCCTCGACGAGCTTGCGGTTCGCGGAGTACCCGCCGAACGCGCGGCTGCCGTCGCCGACGGGCTCGAGGCCCCGCGTCTGCTGGAGTTCGACGACCGACTCGAGCGCGCCGACGAACGTCAGCACATCGCCCTCGGCAAGGATCTCATCGGGCGCGACGGCGGGGATCGCGTCATCGCCCCGGTCGAGACGCGAGAGGAACAAGCCGGGCAGATGCCGCAGGCCCGCTGCTTCGACGGTCTTGCCGATCACGGGCGAGCCCGAGCGCACGCGGACCGCCGTCGTGTACTCGCGGGCGCTCATCGGGGCGTCCTGCTCGTCGGACTTGCCGGGAAGCAGCTTGCGACCAAACAGCAGCATGTACGCGAGGCCCGCGAACGCGATCGGCAGGCCCACGGCGGCGAGCGTGAACATGCCGAAGCGGATCGGCTCGCCCTGCTCATCGGTGAGCCGCTCGGCCGCGACGAGCTGCGCGACGACAACGTTGGTCGACGTGCCGATGAGCGTGCAGACGCCGCCCAAGATGCTCGCGAAGCTCAAGGGCATGTAGAGCTTCGACGCGCTGAAGCCGCCGCGCTTCGCGACGCCCGTGAGCACGGGGAGGAACATCGCCACGATGGGCGTGTTGTTGACGAACGCCGAGACCGCCGCGACGGGCAGCGTCAGCCTCGCCTGGGCGCTTCGGACCGTCTTC
The DNA here is from genome assembly GCA_038746265.1 of Planctomycetota bacterium. Classification (GTDB taxonomy): domain Bacteria; phylum Planctomycetota; class Phycisphaerae; order Phycisphaerales; family UBA1924; genus JBCBKP01. Next base: position 9,667 of record JBCDKU010000045.1, on the reverse strand, counting down.
GGGTTCCCCAGCAGGCGGCTGGCGAGCATCTGCGTCGCGCCGGTCTGCTTCATACCGGCAGAGACGACGTAGAGCAGCCCCACGGTGATCACCGCCGGGCTCGCAAAGCCCGCGATCGCGTCGGTCGGCTCGAGGATCCCGAGCACCGCGAGCGCCGCGAGCACACCCATGAAAACGATGTCGGCCCCGAAGCGTCCCGACGTCAGCACGACCACCGCGCCGAGCACGAGCCCGCCGGTGATCCACTGGTGCCAGTCTGTCGGGACCGAGAGCATGCGGGGAGTATCGTCGTTCGACGCCGGTCGCGCTGAGGTTCGGTCACGGAAATCGCGATGTCACCGGATGTCACACGATCCCGCGACAACAACAGCGAGCCCCTCGCGCGAGTGAGGGGTTCCGGGCGTTCGACGGCGTTCAGACCCCTCGCTTGCGCGAGGGGCTCGTTTTGGTCGCGAACCTCACGCCGGCTTGATGCCGCACGCCTCGATCGCCGCGATCAGCTTGCCATGAAGGCGAGGCGGGGCGCAGACGATGCCCTTGTTCTTCTCGAGGCCCCGGCCCTGCGAGAAATCGAGCTCGTTCCCGAAGATGTCGGAGACCGCCGAGCCCGCCTCGGCCGCGATCAACGCCCCGGCCGCGTGGTCCCAGATCCGCTCGACGTAGCCCGGCCGCGTCGGCAGCCGCAGGTAGGCGTCGGCCTGCCCGCGCGCGACGACCGCGTACTTGCACTGGCTGTCGATGCGGACCTTCTCGCCGATGTCCTCGCCCTGCTGCTGCATCCACTCGAGCATCCGGTCGGTGTCGGACACGTTCGTGTGCGCCTTCTCCACCGAGGCCGTGATGCACACCGGCTCGCCCTCGGCGTGCTCGAGCTGCGTGAGGCGGATCGATTCCGCGTCGGTCGTGTCGGCCGGCGCCTCGTACACGCCCTCGCCCCGCAGCGCGTAGTAGACGCAGCCCTCGGCGTGCGGCACGTCGAGGGGCTCTGACATATCCCGCGGCAGGTTCGGGCAGCCCATCACACCCAGCGTGGGCGTGCCCGACTCGATGTAGCCCAGCGCGATCGCGTACTGCTGGTTGCGCAGGAAGCCCTTGGTGCCGTCGATCGGGTCGAGCGTCCAGAACGCCGACTCCGAGGCGTCGCCGCACCCGATGTCGATCCACTTGAGCACCTCATCCGCGGTCGCGTCGGGGAAGACGTCCTGCACAGCGCTGACGGTCGCGTTGAGGTGCGCCCCGTGCCCGTCCTCGCGGAGGAAGGTCGAGGTCTCCTCGGCGACGAGGTTGACCTTGCCCAGCTTCTCCGAGAGCGTCTTCGCGACGATCGCCTGGCTCGCGAAGTCGGCCACCGTCACCGGGCTCTTGTCGTCCTTGGTGATCGAGCGGACCTCATCAAGCGCGGCCTGCACTTGGCGGCACACGCCCGAGGCGAGAACGACCGCTTCGCGGGCGGCGGTGAGCATGTCGGCGGATGGAGACATCGGGCACTCCCTTCAAAGGAACAAACGGGCTGCAACCGTACGCCACGGACCCGCAGGGGCAAATTTCTTCGCCGAACCTGCAAGGAATCCGGACCCCGTGCATCATGTGACCTGAAAGCACTCGACCGGACCCCGGGGAGGACGATTCCGTGAATGCCAAGATCATCGCCGTGCTGGGCACGGTCATCGCCGTCGGGCTCCTGACGGCCAGCGTCGTGCTCAGCACGCGCAGCGAGGAGGTCCTCTCCGCCGAGGCCTACTACCGCGACCGCGACGAGGCCGCCGACAACCAGAACGGCCCGGGCCCCGGCGACGATGAGGGCCCCGCGGGAACCTTTGCCGGGGGTCCGACCGGCCCCAACGGTGAATCGCTCCCCGCCGGCGCCGAGATCGGCCAGACCGTGCAGTTCGGCGAAGACGGCGCGCCCAGCGTCCAGCCCTCGCTCCGGGCCCAGGCGCCGCAGTCGCTCCGGCGGCAGGGCAACGCACGCGAGCTCACGCCCGAGGAACGCGCCGCCCGAGAAGCCCGCATGGCGTGGGCCCAAGAGGCCTTTGAGTTCCCGGTGGCCGAGGGTCCGGACGAAGCTGTCGAGGTCTTCGCGACCGAGTCGGTGGCGCTTGATTCTGCAGCGTCCGAAGTCCTCGCGGGCGAGCGTGTCGATCAGCGGCTCTCGCTCACCGAGGTCTACCGCTCGCTCGTGACGCCGCTGATCGCCGCGGACCCCGAGGCGCTCGAAGCCGCGTTCCTCGCGCTCGGCGCCGTCAGCCAGGCTCCTCAAGAGAACGACGGCGAGGCACCCAAGGTCAGCGAATCGATACATGAGCAGTTCTCAGTCGCGCTCGAGGGCGCGACATTCGATCTCGGGCGCGCGACGATCGATCGCTCGCCCTCGGTCGTCGCGGCCGTCCCGCGGTCACCCGACATCCCGGGCATGAGCTTCGTCCCGCGCGGCGGGGCGTTCGTGATGAGCACGATCGAGCGCTACACCGACGACGACGGCAACGAGACCGAGCTCAAGAGCCTGCTCGTGCCGGTCGCCGACCTGTTCGGTGTCAAGGAACTCGCGAGCCAGCCGGGCGTGGTCGAGGTCTTCGCGCCGGGCCGTGCCGCGGGGACGACGGGCGAGCAGGCGGACTTCGCGCTCTCGACCTTCCTGGTGTGGGACAGCGGCGCACGGCAGTGGAAGCCCGTCGGCTTCCGCCTCGGTGTCCGCAACAACAACGTGTACGACCGGATCATGGACGCTGTCCGCGACAGCAGGGGAGGCTGAACTCATGGCTCGCACAACAACTCAGCGGAGCACCCACCGCGGCTTCACCCTGATCGAGCTGCTCGTGGTGATCTCGATCATCGCGCTCCTGATCTCGATCCTGCTGCCGGCGCTCTCCGGGGCGCGCAAGTCCGCGCAGCGGCTCAAGGCGCTCGCGAACGCCCGCTCCACGATGCAGACGATCGGGACGTACCAGAACGCCAACAGCGACGCGTTCCCCTACCTGGGCCTGATCGGCATCCCCGATCCGAACGCCGAGGCACCGCCGCCGGGCCTGCCGGGCCTCAACGGCCCGCTCGTGCTCATCCGCCTCGAGCGCGGCGAGAACACCGCGATCATCGCGACGAGCGAGCTGATGTCGGTCTCTTGGGCGTGGCCGCTGCTGATGGGCGACATCGCGCCGCTCGAGGATCACTATCCGACCTGGGTGTCGCCCGGCAAGGAAGAGGTCTTCCCCGAGGGCGACCTGCTCGGCGGCGACGACGACATCGATCTCGAGAACCTCTTCAGCTGGCGTCTGAGTTCGGCCTTCACGGTCGATCCCAGGGCGCTCGCGGGCGAGGTCTACGACGGGAATGTCTACGACCTGCACCGGGCGGTCCGCAGCGACGAGGTCATCGCCCCGAGCAACAAGGCCGCGATCTGGGACACGCACCTCGCCTGGCTCCGCCTGCGGCCCGAACTGAAAGAGGGCCACTGGAACGAGACCACCCCCATGGGCTTCGTGGACGGCCACGCCGAGTCGCGCAACCCCCTCGACGCGGGCCAGGGCGCGGAGAACCTGCTGGCGTCGGGCTCGATCGAGCTGGCGTCGCGGCGCATCGCCAACACCAAGGACGGCGTGAAGGGCACGGATTACTGATCGTTCTCGGACGTCCGGAGGCCGCGCCCTGCTCTGTTCTCGCACCGCGAACACCGCGCGTCCGATGAACCGGGCAGCATGACCCTCCCCGACCCGGCCCTGATCAACGGCGACACCATCGTCAGCGCCGACGAGCGACGCGCCTACCTGCAGTACCACGCGCAGCGGAACATCGCCCGCAACCACGACGCGCGGCGCCTTGGCGCGCAGACCAAGGCGATCCGGAGCCTGCACCCGACCGGCAACGCGTGGCAGACGCCCGCCCGCTGCGAGCTCAACGGCTTCTTCCAGTACGCGGCCGAACGGCTCGGGCATCGCTTCGATGGCGGTGAGGTCACCGTGCTCGATATCGGCTGCGGCGCGGGCCGGCTCGCGCAGCCGTTATCCGACGCGGGGTTTGCCGGCAGCTATATCGGCGTGGACGCCGAACCGCACCCGCGGTGGGACGAGATCACGGGCGTCGGCGGATTCGGGATGCGGTTCATCCAGGCCGACGCCGAGTCGCTCGATCTCGCGGGCCTTCCTCCGATCGATCTGCTCGTGTCGTCCACCGCGCTCGAACACATTGAGCGCGACGCCCACGTCGTGCGCCGGTTCGGCGAACTGCTCAGCCCGCGCGGCGTGCAGATCCACTTTGTCCCCGCGACCGCCTCGCTCCCGCTCTACGGCCCGCACGGCTGGCGGCAGTACTCGCCGCTCTGCCTGCGCGAGATGTTCCCGGGCGCGACGATCTACCGCTTCGGCGGCCCGCTCAGCAACCTGCTGCACCGCAAGGTGATCACACCGATCGCCGAGGGATCGACCAACGACCGCCGCCGTGCGCACCCGCGGCTGTGGCGCTTCGCGCGTGCTACGTCCCTCCGGATCGACCGGCTCCTCGGGAACCCATCACCCTCGATGTACGGCGTGTGCAGCGTGGATCTCGAGCGTGAGCGACGAGCACCGATGCCCGCAGCGCGGCTCAGCCCTGCAGCTTGATGCCTTTCGATTCCAGCAGCGCGATGCACTCGCGGACCGAGTCCTCGACCGACAGCTTCGAGGTATCGAGCACCAGCTCGGCGCTCTCGGGGGCCTCGTAGGGGTCGTCGATGCCCGTGAAGCCCTTGATCTCGCCCGCGCGGGCCTTCTTGTAGAGACCCTTGGGGTCGCGCTCCTCGCAGACCTCAAGCGGGGTGTCCACGAAGACCTCGATGAACTCCAGGTCGCCCTCCTTGTGGAGGTCGCGGCACGCGTCGCGGTCCTTGCGGTAGGGGCTGATGAAGCTCGAGAGCGTCACGTGGCCCGCATCCGAGAACAGCTTGCAGACCTCCGAGATGCGGCGGATGTTCTCCTCGCGGTCCTCGGCGCTGAAACCCAGGTTCTTGTTGAGCCCGAAGCGGATGTTGTCGCCGTCGAGGCGGTAGCTCGGGACGCCCGCGTTGACGAGAGCCTGCTCGAGCGCGACCGCGATCGTGCTCTTGCCCGAGCCCGAAAGACCCGTGAACCAGAGCGTGATGCCCTTGGAGCCCAGCGCCTTCCAGCGCTCGTCGCGGGTGATGTTGCCGTCGTGCCAGGTGATGTTGGTCGCTTTGGTCTCGGCCATCGTTCGTCTTTCTCGTTGCAGGGCAAAGGCTTACAAACACACGCCGCCGGGCCGTCTCCTCCACGGCCCCGCGGGCGGCTAGTCTAGGACCGCCTCGGCGCGCTTTGGCGGGTTCCCGCGAGCGGACAGGCGCCGGAGGACCCACGCCATCGCCGAGACCCTCGCAGCACCCGCCCCGGAGCACTCCGAGCATGCCGAACGCCGGACCGGCCTGCTCTTCGGGATCGCCGCCTACGGCTACTGGGCGGTCGTCTTCCCGCTCCATCTGCGGTGGCTGAATACCTCCGCGGGTGAACTCGCGGCCGATCAGCCCTGGTGGTCGCTCGAGATCCTCGGGCAGCGGATCGGGTGGTCGCTCGTGGTCTGCCTCGCGCTGCTGACGTGGCTCAAGCGGTGGGGCCAGCTCCGCGAGGCGGCCCGGAAGCCGCGCGTGCTGGGCGTGCTCGGGATCACCTCGGCCCTCGTGAGCCTCAACTGGGGCGTGTTCATCTATGCGGTCGCGACGGGCCAGCTCTACAGGGCGAGCATCGGCTACTTCGTCACGCCGCTGGTCAGCGCCCTGCTCGGCGTGCTCTTCCTCGGCGAGCGGCCCCGCGCGGGCCAATGGGCGGCGTTCGGTGTCGCCGGCCTCGGCATGGCGTGGCTCGTCGTCGATGCCGGCCAGTTCCCGTGGATCGCGCTGATACTCGCGTCCTCGTTCGGCATCTACGGCCTGCTCCGCAAGCGGGTCGATGCGGGGCCGATCGTCGGGCTCACGATCGAGACAGCCGCCCTGACCCCCATCGCGATCGGGTACCTGCTGGTCGTGTCGCTCATCGGCGGGCGACCGAGCGGGCTCGTCGAGGGCGGCCCGCTCACGGGTGTCCTGCTCGCCGCGACGGGCCTGAGCACCGCGCTGCCGCTGCTCTGGTTCGCCGCTGCTGCGAAGCGACTGCCGCTCGTGACGATCGGGTTCCTGCAATTCGTCGCGCCGACGGGGCAGTTCCTCTTGAGCCTGTCCTGGGACAACCGGCCCGAATCGGGCGCGTGGCTAGGGTATGTGTTGATCTGGGTGGGGGTGGTGGTGTTTGCGGTCGAGAGCGGCATCGCCGCCAACCGCAGGAAACAGGCTCGGATCGCGGCCGAGTAGCGGTCCGCTAGCGATCCACGATCGACTCCCGGAACCACAGACGCCGGGCCTTGCTCTGCTCGACGAACATCTCGCGGAGGCTGTCCATCTCAGGCGAGAAGTCGATGCCGGTCAGTGATTCGATCTCGTCGATCGAGCGGACGCACTCCATCAGGAACGGGTCGCGGGCGTCGCCCGTGATCCTGTCGTTGTTGTGCGGGATCACAAACGCGATCGCCTCGATGCGGCCAGCCGGGCCCTCGTGCAGGACGATCTTGTAGAAATGGCTCGCGACCGCGACGCCGCCCGTGGACATGCGGACCGCCTCATCGTCCGGGTCGCGCACGCCGTCGCCGTCGCGATCGAAGACGGCGCCGGTGATCACAAAAATCTCGTTGTGCTGCTCCGCCCACTCGCGGACGTACCGCTCGAGCTGCTGCCAGAGGAAGCGGTTGAAGTTCGCGTGCTGCGGCGTCATGTTGCTGAAGACGTACGTGTTGATCATCGCCTCGAGGCTGCGCGACATGGCATCCGAGGGCACAACGTGACCCCGATCGAATACGGGCTCCTCGTAGTCGTCGCAGTCCGATCGAACTTCCGCGTCGAGCCGCGGATCGATCCGGAAACACTCGGTGCGGTCGAGATCGAACGAGACGTCCGCCGCCGTCAACCGGTACGCGCCCCAGAGCGGGGTGCGGAGGTCGCCGTCGTACGCGAGGACGTAGTGCTCGGAGTGGAGCAGCACCTCGTTGTCGGCGGATGCCGCCGCGACGGGCATGCCCCAAGGCAGGTGGACCCGCTCGGCCTTGCGCCGCTGGCTCGCGGTGAGCCGCATCGCGTCATCGGCGGCGAACGCGACGGCGTCCTCGACCTCGCAGTCGCAGGGGTCGATCTGGATTGCCGCCGCCGGCACCGCCGCCAACCCAAACAGCAGCACGACCGCCAGCACAACAAGGCTTCGGACCGTCCGAGAAACATGCATCTGCGGATCCCCCCTTCGGGACCGCCCGACCGACGAGGGCCCGGGATCGGAGCGATGTTCTCACAGTTCCCGCACGCGTGCGCCTACCGTGGGCCTCACGCGGGCCGCGGGGAGGCGGCACGCTGCACCGAAACCCCGGTTCGTCCTGCCTGATTGAGGGAGTTCTCTGATGTCCGATGGTCTCATCCAGCCGCACGGCGGCACGCTCGTCAACCGCATCGCCGGCAACCCCGACGCCCTGAAGAGCGAAGCCGAGGACCTCACGAAGATCACCCTCTCGGCCAAGCAGTCCTGCGACGTCGAGATGATCGGCATCGGTGCGTTCAGCCCCCTCACCGGCTTTATCGGCAAGGCCGACTTCGACTCGGTCATCAGCGACATGAAGCTCGCCGACGGCAACATCTGGCCCATCCCGATCACGCTCGCCGTGGACGAGGGCACCGCCTCGGTCGGTGACCGCGTCGCGCTGGTGGCGCCCAACGGCGTGCTGCAGGCCGTGATGACCGTCGAGGAGGTCTACGCCCACGACGCCGCCAAGGAAGCGACGATCTTCTTCAACGATCCGAAGGACGACGACGGGCAGCACCCGGGAGCCGAGGCCGTCAAGGCCGAGGGCGCGGTCTGCCTCGCGGGCCCGATCGAGGTCGTGACGACCGTGGTCGATCCGGACGGCCCCGAGGCCTTCCTCGATCACCGCCTGACGCCCGCGCAGACCCGCGCCGAGTTCGAGAAGCGGGGCTTCAAGACGGTCGCCGCCTTCCAGACCCGCAACCCGATCCACCGCGCCCACGAGTACCTGTGCAAGTGCGCGCAGGAGATCACCGACGGTCTGCTCATCCACCCGCTCGTGGGCGAGACCAAGCCGGGCGATATCCCCGCCGATGTGCGCATGGAGTGCTACCAGACGCTCATCAAAGACTACTTCATGGACCAGCGCACCGTGCTGAGCGTGATGCCGGCCGCGATGCGCTATGCCGGCCCGCGCGAGGCGATCCTGCACGCCTTGGTCCGCAAGAACTACGGCGTGACCCACTTCATCGTGGGCCGCGACCACGCGGGCGTCGGCAGCTACTACGGCACCTACGACGCGCAGAACATCTTCGACGGGCTCGATAAGGACAACCTGGGCATCGAGCCGTTGAAGTTCGAGCACGCCGCGTGGAGCAAGAAGTACGGCGGCATGGTCTCGGGCAAGACCTTCCCGCGCCTCGAGGGCGACCAGATCTTCCTCTCGGGCACCAAGGTCCGCGAGATGCTCAAGGAAGGCCAGCGCCCCCCGGCGGAGTTCACCCGCCCCGAGGTCGCGGACGTGCTGATGAAGTGGGTGCAGTCGCAGGGGTGATCGCCCGCACTGCGAACAACCTCCCAAAAACCAGCAGGCCCCTTCCCAGCCGACCGGCACGGTGCGTTCCGCACTCGAGTGGTCTTGCGCAAATCCAGATTTCTTTCTCAGAATAAAGTGTTTGAGCAGCTTTGACGATGCTCGACAAGCGACACGAATGCTGAGCCGTATCTCAGTGACGGTGTCAGACTCAATCCTGAGTCGTGACGATGGCAGTCACGACGATCGTTGTTGCGCCCACTCAATTTTGGGTTGACTTGGCATCGCCTCAATGGGTGGACTTCCGGTTTGCCGCTCGATCGTGAAGGCCGGACGAGCGTCCCGCGATACATGTCTCAGAAATGGTCTAGGCCCGCAGCGCCATCCATCTAAGGAGGCAGCACATGCTCTCGTGGTTTTCGAATGCTCGGATATCGACGAAAGTTCTCCTCGCGACGGGGGCGCTGGTTGTGGTCGTCGCCGCGACCAACTACATCGTGTTCGTCAAGCTCTACCGGGGTGACGCGAAAGCGGCGCTCGCGCAGAAGGCCGATGCTTTCACCGCGGTCGCCGACGCCGCGAAGTCGCACGCATCGCTGCTTGTTGAGTCCGAGACCTACAAGACCGAGGAGTTGCTCACGGAGCTCAAGCAGGATCGCGAGGCCGGCAAGCCCTACACCGAGTCGCGGATCTTCAACACGATCCCGGTGATCGTGGGGCTCAAAGCCGCCAAGGAAGCCGCGAGCCGCGAGGACATCGACTTCCGCGTGCCCGCGCTCGAGCCGCGCAACCCCGAGAACGATCCCAGCGCGGACCAGGTCGCCGGTGTCTTCCGGCGTGAGATGCTCGTCGAGCTGCGCGACCGTGTGCAGGCGGGTGACCTCTCCTCGCTCTCGCGCGTCAACAACTCTACGAATCAGGTGCATGTCATGCGGCCCATCGTGCTCGACGCAAGCTGCATGATGTGCCACGGCAACGCGGGCCACAAGCAGGGCGACCCGGACGGTGACGGCATCGACCCGCTCGGCTTCCCGATGGAGGGCTGGGCCGAGGGCGACAT